>JBIJCX010000477.1:0-5563 GCA_044344465.1 Opitutaceae bacterium | reverse complement strand
AGCGCACCATCGGCGCCCGGTTTCCCACCGTCAACCCCACCTTCGACGCCACCCAGCCCGACGGCCGCGCCTCGGTTCGCCCCGGTTCGGCCGCCGCCGTCCAGAAAACCAAAAGGAAAAAGTAGCGCCACGCCCCCGCCTCTCCCCTCCGCCTCCGCCTTCCGCCTCCGCCCGCCATGAAATCGTCACCCATGCTTGCCCGCCGACTCCTGCCGTCCCTGTTCCTCTGCCTGGTCCCGGTTTCTCTCGTGCTGGCGGCGTCGCCACCGCCCAACGTGATTCTGATTGTCGCCGACGATATGGGCTACGCCGACATGGGCACGCAGGGCGCGCGCGGCTTCAAGACCCCGCAGCTCGACCGGATGGCGGCCGAGGGCACGCGTTTCACGCAGCACTATGTCGCACAGGCCGTCTGCACCGCGTCGCGCGCGGCGCTGCTCACCGGCGCCTATCCGAACCGCCTCGGCATGCAGGGCGCCTACAACCACACCAGCCGCGACGGCATGCACGAGGACGAGTGGCTCCTCCCGGAAATGTTCAAGGCGCGCGGGTATGCCACCGCCGGCATGGGCAAGTGGCACCTCGGCACGCGGCTCAAGTTTCACCCGCTCCGCCACGGCTTCGACGAGTGGCTCGGGATTCCCTACTCGAACGACAACACCCGGTACCATCCCTCGCTCGCCTCCGAGATGCCGCCGCTGCCGTTTTACGACGGCGAGAAGATCGTGGAGCTGGACCCCGACCAGTCGCAGTTCACGCAACGCTGCACGGCCCGGGCCGTCCAGTTCATCGAGCGCCATGCCGCGCGGCCCTTCTTTCTCTACCTGCCGCACATCATGCCGCACGTGCCGATCTTTGCCTCGGAGAAATTCAAGGGCCGCTCCGCCGCCGGTCTCTACGGCGACGTCCTGGAGGAGCTCGACTGGTCCGTCGGCGAGATCCTCGCCACCCTCAAGCGCCTCCAGCTCGACGAGCGCACGCTCGTGATCTTCATGTCCGACAACGGCCCGTTTCTCTCCTATGGCGAGCACGCCGGCTCCGCGCGGCCTTTGCGCGAGGGCAAGCTGACGGTCTTTGAGGGCGGCCTGCGCGTGCCGTGCCTCGTGCGCTGGCCGGGCCGCGTGCCGGCCGGCCGCGTATCCAAGGATCCATTCATGGCCATCGACTGGCTGCCGACGCTCACCGCCCTGGTCGGCGGCCGGGCGCCGACGAGGAAGATCGACGGCCGTTCGGCCCTGGGCCTGATCCTGGGCGAGCCCGGCGCCCGCCCGCCGCACGAGGCGATGTTCTTTTATTCCGGCACCGCGTTGCAGGCCGTGCGCAGCGGGCCGTGGAAACTGCATTTTGCCCATCCCTATATCACCGTCGCGGCGGAGCCGGGGCGCGGCGGCAAGCCGTCGAACTGGGGCAAGCTGGCGCCGAACGCCATCACCCAATCCGGCGTCGAGGGCATCGCCAGCCGCCACGGTTACCGCGTCGAACAACTCGAGCTCTCGCTCTTCAACCTCGACTCCGATCCCGGCGAGACCCACAACGTCGCCGCCGCCCATCCCGACGTCGTCCGCCGGCTCAGCGCCGCGGCCGACGACATCCGCCGCGACCTTGGCGACTCCCTGCAAAAGGTGACCGGCCAGGGCGTGCGCCAGCCCGGTTTCGATCCCTCACCCTCCGGACCATGAAAAAATTCCTCCTCCTGCTCCTGCTCTTCGCAACCGGCCTGCGCGCTGCGCCGTCCGCCCTCGAACTGACGTTGCCCCCGCGCTGGTACGCCGTGCCGGGTGTGCCCATGAGCCTCTACTTTGACAACATCGTGCTCACGGAGAAACCGGAGAGCTACGTCTTCGAGGTGAGCTGCGCCATCGGACGCGCCGAAGCCACCCGCTGGACCGTAACGCCTACGGACCGCGACGTCGGCGACCATCCGATGCGGGTGCAGGTGAAGGATGCCCAGGGCAAGGTGATCGAGCAGGCGCAAACCGTGCTGCGCGTTTCCCCGCGCGATACCGGAAATGGTCGCACCCTGCGCCTCCTCATCGTCGGCGACAGCCTCACCAACGCGACGCATTATCCCAACGAGATCGCGCGACTGCTCAGCGAACCGGGCAACCCAAAGTGGACGATGCTGGGCACGCACCGGCCGGCGGCGGTCAAGCCAGGGGTCGCCCATGAGGGCTACGGCGGGTGGACCTGGGCCTCGTTTCTCACGAAATTCGATCCCGCCCCGCCCACACCCGCCGCGGGCCCGCCCGCGCGCAAGAGCACCAGTCCGTTCCTCTATGCCGACGCCCAGGGCAAAGGGGTGCTCGATCTGCCCCGCTATATCAAAGAGGAATGCGGCGGGCAGCCGCCCGATGTCGTCACCTTCCTGCTCGGCATCAACGATTGCTTCGGCGCCAACCCCGAGGATCGGACCGCGATGGACAAGACGATCAACGCGACCTTGGACAATGCGGACAAATTGCTCGCGGCCTTTCGCCAGGCGGCCCCGCGCGCGGTGCTGGCCGTCGGTCTGACGACGCCACCGAACGCCCGCGAGGAGGGCTTTGTCGCCAACTACAAGGGCAAGTACCATCGTTGGGGCTGGAAACGCATCCAGCATCGTCTCGTGCAACGCATGCAGGAACGCCTCAGCCACCGCGAAAGTGAAGGTATCCACCTCGTGCCGACCGAACTGAATCTCGACCCGGTCGACGGTTATCCCGTCAACAACGGCGTCCACCCCAACCCCGCCGGCTATGCGCAGATCGGTTCCAGTTTCTACGCCTGGCTCAAGGCGTGGATGAAGTGACGCGGCCCGGCACCGCAGAAAAACCGTCGCCAACCTGAACCCTCCGGATCTTCCTCAACCTACCCCCATGCCGACACTCCGTCTTCGCTTCGCGCTCTTCTTTCTCAGCGTCCTGGCCGCGCTCGCGCAAAAGCCGGACATCCAGGTGCAGAGGGACGTCATGGTGGCCATGCGTGACGGCGTGGCGCTCGCCACCGACATTTATCTGCCGGCCGGCCGGACCGATCGCCTGCCTGTGATTCTCACGCGCCTGCCCTACAACAAGAATGGCACCAAGAGCAACGGCGAGTACTTCGCGGCCAACGGCTATGCGTTTGTGGTCCAGGACTGCCGCGGACGTTACGCCTCCGAGGGCGTGTGGCATTGGATGACCGATGACGGCCCGGACGGGGCGGACTGCGCGGCGTGGATCGCGAAGCAACCCTGGTCGAATGGCAAAATCGGCATGATCGGTACGTCGTATGCCGGCGGGACGCAACACGCGATGGCGTTGGAGAAAGTACCGCAGCTCGTGACCGTGATTCCCGTTGACGCGGTGGCCAACATGGGCCGCCAGAGCATGCGCAACGCCGGAGCCTTCGAGATGCGCTTTTGGAACTGGATCATGCTCAACGCGGGACGCGGGAGCCGCGCCGCCCGCGATCCTGGCACCGCCGCTGCGTTGAAGGAATTGTCGGACCGGCGCTTCGACTATCTCCCGCACCTCCCCCTGCGGCCCGGCGCCACGCCGCTCCGGCTCGCGCCCGAATACGAGGAATGGCTGATCGGCGCGATGCGCCACGGCGCGGATGATGCCTTTTGGGCGCAAAACAACATCCTGGCCAATCCGGCGCGCTATAAAGACATGCCGGTTTACCTCGTCGGTGGCTGGTACGACTCGTGGGGCGGCAACACCAGCGCGAACTTTGTCGCGCTGTCCAAGACGCTGCAGAGCGACGTTTATCTCATCATGGGCCCGTGGATCCATGGCGCCCAGGGCAACCACGCGCACGGCCAGGTGGATTTCGGCCCGGCCGCCGCCGTCCCCAATCCGCTCGCGTGGCGGCGCGAATGGTTCGATCACTGGCTGAAGGGGATCGACAACACCGTCGGCAAATCGGACTGGTTTGCCTCGAAGGTCCGGATCTTCGTCATGGGCACCGGCGACGGCCACAAGGACGCGAAGGGAAATCTTTTCCACGGCGGCGCCTGGCGCAACGAACGCGAATGGCCGCTGGCCCGCACCCGTTACACGCCGTATTACCTGCAGGCCGATGGCACCCTGAGCGCGACGAAGCCCGCCGCCCCGCGGGCCTCGACCAGCTACGAATCCGATCCCCGCCACCCGGCGCCCACCCTCGGGGGCAACATTTCCTCCGGCGACGGCCTCATGCTGCCGGGGGCGTGGGACCAGCGCGGCAACGCCAGGTCCTGGAACTGGACCCAGCCAGTGCCGCTCTCCGCCCGCAACGATGTGGTCGTGTTCCAGACCGAGCCCCTCGCCCAAGACCTCGAGGTCACCGGCGAAATCGAGGTCAAGCTGTGGGCCTCGTCCTCCGCGCTCGACACGGACTTCACGGCGAAGCTGATCGATGTGTATCCGGCCAGCAAGGATTGGCCCGGCGGCTTCGACCTCAACCTGGAAGATGGCATCGTGCGAGCCCGGTTCCGCGACTCGCTGGTCGAGGAGAAGCTGATGGAGCCCGGCAAGATCTATCCCTTCACGATCAAACTCTATCCGAGCAGCAATGTCTTCAAGAAGGGGCATCGCATCCGGGTGGACATCGCGAGCAGCAACTTTCCGCGCTTCGACGTGAATCCGAACACGGGCGAACCCCTCGCCCAGCACCGGCGCATGGTCGTCGCCACGAACACGATTTACCACGATGCGTCGCATCCCTCGCACCTCGTGCTGCCGGTGATTCCGTAGCGGGCTGACGATAGAGCGCAGGCTTCTCACTTTCTTTCCGCCGGAGGAATCCCCTGCGGTGGGCGGGCACGTCCCGGTGCCCGCATGTCTGGACTGTTCTCGCGATTCAAATGCGGGCACGAGGACGTGCCCGCCCACCACGGACGGCGGGGCAAGAAACTGCGATCCTCCCGATGAAGCGACTGACCCATCGCCCGGCTTGCCCGCACCCCCGAATCGCTCAGACTGAATCCGTGTCAACCACCGGAGACTCCAAATCCAAACGGGCGCCCACCGCGACGACCACGCCCACCCCCGCCGTGACTCCCGCCACCCCCACCGTGGTCATCACAGCGGACTCCGCGCGGAACCTGCTGAAGGTCCAATTTCGGGGACGCGTGACCGTCACGGCGATGGCCGACTACGTGAAGCGCGTGGAAAATCTGCTCCCGCAGTTGCGCGCCGGCTTTGCCGTGTTGACGGATTTGAGCCACCTCGAATCGATGGAGCTCGATTGCGTTCGCCCGCTGACGAAGGTCATGGACATGTGCCGGATCCACGGGGTCCGCACCGTCGTGCGGGTCGTGCCTGATCCGGAGAAGGACATCGGCTTCAATATCCTGGCGATCACCCACTACCGCCGCGGGGTGCGCGTCATCAAATGCGCGACGCTGGCCGAGGCGGAGCGCGCGCTGAAAGCATGAAACCGAACCGCGATCCCCGGTTTGACGACTACAGGAATCAAAGCGGAACTTGACCAATAATCTCTAACGTTCGCGTTCAACCGGAACCGCATCCATGCCGTCGAACGCCGATTTGAGAGCGAGCCGACGGGCACCAAGGGGTGGGCCGGGCGCTCCGCGCGCGGCCATAAGCGCGTCCGTCGG
>JBIJCX010000475.1:0-5577 GCA_044344465.1 Opitutaceae bacterium | reverse complement strand
GAGAAGATGCGGAAGGCGGATTTCGATCTGGAGGACTTCCTCGCGCAGATGCAGCAGGTGAAGAAAATGGGCTCGATGCAGAGCATCCTCGGCATGATGCCGGGCATGAACGGCGTGCAATTGCCCGCCGGCGCGGACACGCAGATGGCGCGCACCGAGGCGATCATCAAGTCGATGACGAAGCAGGAGCGCCGAAAGCCCGACATCCTCAACGGCAGCCGCCGGCAGCGGATTGCGAAAGGCTCCGGGGTAAAAATCGTCGAGGTCAACCAGCTCATCAAACAGTTTCAGCAGATGCAGAAGATGATGCGCATGTTCAAGGGCGGCGGCGGCAAGAAGATGATGCGCCAGTTGGAGGCGATGCAGGGCAAGGGCGGCGGCTTCCCCGGGATGTAAGGCGCGGCGGACTACCGTTCCTTTTTTCCCGTCGTCGCCGGGAAAGTGCGCCAGTTCCGGCTCGATTCTTCGCTGGGCCGCGAATGAAATGCGCCGGTCCGGAGTCCCCACCACTCCGAATCCGCTTCGTTTCGCATGACCGTCCGCACGTTTTTCACCCTCCCTTTCGCCCTCCTCCTTGCTCCCGCCGTTCCGGCTGGCGCGGTGGACTATGTCCGCGACGTGAAGCCAGTGCTCACGCAGCACTGCACGCGCTGCCACGGTGAATCCAAGCAGGAGGGCGGACTGCGGACCGACACCGCGGCGTTCCTCGACGAGGGTGGCGACAGCGGTCCGGTGCTCACCCCCGGCAACAGTGCCCGGAGCCTGCTGATGCAGGTCATCACCAACCAGCACGCCGACATCCCGCGGATGCCCTACAAGAAGCCGCCGCTCGACGGGGCGCAAATCGCCGTGCTCAAGACCTGGATCGATCAAGGCGCGGGCGGCGCCCCCGCCGGTGAACTGCCGGGCAAATACACGCACTGGTCCTTCGTCGCACCCGAGCGCGCGGCCCCGCCGGCGGTCAAAGGCACCGCCTGGCCGCGCAACCCCGTCGACGCGTTCATCCTCGCCCGGCTCGAAGCGGAAAAAATCGCCCCGGCGGCCGAGGCCGATCGCATCACGCTGCTCCGCCGGATCAGCCTCGATCTGCTCGGGCTGCCGCCCTCCCCGGCCGAGGTCGACACCTTCCTGCAGGACCGCTCGCCCAAAGCCTACGAGCGCGTCGTCGACCGCCTGCTCGCCTCGCCCCACTACGGCGAACGCTGGGCGCGCCCGTGGCTCGACGTCGCCCGCTACGCCGACTCCAACGGTTACAGCATCGACGCCCCGCGCCAGATCTGGAAATACCGCGACTGGGTCGTCGGCGCGCTCAACCGCGACCTGCCCTTCGACCAGTTTGTGATCGAGCAACTCGCCGGCGACCTGCTGCCCAATGCCACGCGCGAGCAAAAAGTTGCCACCGGCTTCAATCGCAACACGCAGATCAACCAGGAGGGCGGGATCGATCCCGAGCAGTTTCGCATCGAGGCGGTGATCGACCGCGTCAATACCTTCGGCACCGCCTTTCTCGGCCTCACCGTCGGCTGCGCCCAGTGCCACGATCACAAGTTCGATCCGATCACGCAGCGCGAATACTACCAGTTGTTCGCCTTCTTCAACAGCACCGTCGAGGACGGTCACGGCAAGAACATCCCGGGAGGCCTGCTGGAATTTCGCGACGAGCTCGAACCCCAGGAAGCACTGCAAGCCGAACTCGCCGAGGCGCGCGGCGACCTCGAGCGTTACCTCGACACCCGCGGCCGCGAAGTCGCCGTCTGGCGCGCCGCGCTGACGTCCGAGTCGCGGGGCGAGTTGAAGCCCAGCGCCCGCGAGGCGATCGACATCCCATGGGACCAGCAGACGCTGGCCCAGAAGCGGGCGCTTTATTCCACGGTCGCCGCCGCGGATCCGGAGTTCAAAACCCGCGACACCAAGCTCGCGCGGATCGAGCGGCGCGAACGCAAGCCGGTCTCGACGCTGATCATGGCCGAGTTGCCCAAGCCGCGCGAAAGCGTGGTCTTCATCAAGGGCGACTTCACCCGGCCGGGCGACAAGGTCGCACCCGGGACGCCGGCCATCCTGCCCCCGCTCGAGGCGCCGGGCCCGACGCGCCTCGACCTTGCCCGCTGGGTTGTCCATCCGGCGAATCCGCTCCCCGCGCGCGTCATCGTCAACCGCGTCTGGCAGCACTACTTTGGCCGCGGCCTCGTCGAAACGGAAAACGACTTCGGCACGCAGGGCGCACCACCGACGCACCCCGAATTGCTCGACTGGCTCGCCACCGAACTCGTCGCCCGGCGCTGGAGCCTCAAGGCCCTCCACCGCCTGATCGTTACCTCGGCCACCTATCGCCAATCGTCGCTCGCCCGCCCCGATCTCGAAGTGTCCGACCCGCTCAACAAGCTCCTCGCCCGCCAGACCCGCCTCCGGCTCGACGCGGAGATCGTCCGCGATGTCGCGCTCGCCGCGAGCGGCCTGCTGGCCCCGCAACTGGGCGGTCCGCCGGTGTATCCCCCGCAGCCCGACGGGGTGATGAACCTCGGCCAGAGCCGGCGGGCCTGGATTCCCAGCAAGGGCACCGACCGGCATCGCCGCGGCCTCTACACGCACTTGTGGCGGGCGACGCCCCACCCGGCGCTCGCGGTCTTCGACGAGCCCGACGCGTTCAGCGCCTGCACCCGCCGCCTCCGCTCGAACACGCCGCTCCAGGCGCTGACCCTGCTCAACGACCAGCAGTTCTATGAGTTTGCCGAGGCACTGGCGGCACGGGTGCAACGCGACGTTTCCGGTGACCCCGCCGCGCAACTCGACTTCGCGTTCCGCCTCTGCGTTTCCCGGCCGCCTTCGCCGGCGGAGCGCGGCCGGCTCACGGCCCTGCTCGAGCAACAACTCACCACCAACGCCGAAGACCCGGCCGCGTCGCGCCAACTCGCCTGGACGACGATCGCGCGCGTGCTGCTCAACCTCGACGAAACGATTACGCGCGAATGAATTCGGGCCGCACGCAATTTTTTCTTTCTGCCGTGGCCCGCCTCGTGAGGGGCGGGATGAAACCACTTCTCGTATCCAGTCCGTCCCTGCGCTCACGCGCAGGGCTACATCGGGAACCCCTGACCCATGCCTGAACTGTCTTCGCCCGCAGCCCTCTCGCGCGTGACGCGCCGCCACTTCTTCAGCCGTTGCGCGGTCGGGCTTGGCGGCATCGCCCTCGCCTCGCTCGCCGGCCAGCGCCGGCTTGGCGCTGCGCCGGCGCCCACCCTCGTGAATCCGATGGCGCCGAAGCCGGCCCACCTCGCGCCCCGCGCGAAGAATGTCATTTATCTCTTCATGGCCGGCGGGCCGAGCCAGCTCGAGCTTTTCGACTACAAGCCGAGGCTGATCGACCTCAACGGCCAGCCCATCCCGCCCTCGTTTGTCGAGGGCAAGCGCTTCGCCTTCATGGACAGCAGTCACGGGACGAAATTGCTCGGCACGCGGCGCGCGTTTGCCCGGCATGGCCGCAGCGGCGCCTGGGTGTCCGATCTTTTCCCCTACACCGCCGGCATCGTGGACGACATCACGCTCGTGCACTCGTGCGCCGCGAATCTCTTCAACCACGCGCCCGCGAAGCTGTTCATGAACACCGGCTCGGGCCAGTTCGGCCGGCCCAGCATGGGCTCGTGGGCGACCTACGGCCTCGGCAGCGAATCGCAGGATCTCCCGGGCTTCGTCGTGCTGCAATCCGGCCCCCGCGGTCCGCGGGGCGGCGCGGTCAACTGGGGATCGGGTTTCCTGCCCACGACCTACCAGGGGGTTCCCTTCCGCGGCAGCGGCGAACCGATCCTGAACCTGACGAACCCGCCGGGTGTCACCGCCGCGCGCCAGCGGCAGACGCTCGACGCGCTGCGCGATCTCAATCTCCAGCGCGCCGTCGAGACCGGCGATCCCGAGATCAACACCCGCATCGCCGCCTACGAGATGGCGGCGCGCATGCAATCGAGCGCACCCGAGCTGATCGACCTTTCCGCCGAAAGCGCCGCCACGCTGAAACTCTACGGCGTCGATCGCGACACCCCGTCGTTCGGCCGCAACTGCCTTCTCGCCCGCCGCCTCGTCGAGCGCGGCGTGCGCTTCGTCCAGCTCTACCATACCAATTGGGACAGCCATGGCGGACAGGGCGAAAATCTGCAGGGCGACTTCGAAAAGGTGTGCCGCGACGTCGACCAGGCCCAGGCGGCGCTGGTGCAGGATCTGAAGCAACGCGGTTTGCTGAAGGACACGCTGGTGGTGTGGGGCGGCGAATTCGGCCGGACTCCCATGGGCGAGAACCGCAACACCACCGGACGCAATCATCACATCGACGCCTTCACCATGTGGTTCGCGGGCGGCGGCGTGAAAGCCGGCTCCATCCTCGGCGAAACCGACGAGCTGGGTTTCAACCCGGTGGCGGATCGCGCCCACGTCCACGACATCCACGCCACCCTGCTGCACTTGCTCGGCCTCGATCACCTGAAGCTCACGTTCCGGTTTCAGGGCCGCGACTTCCGGTTGACGGATGTGCACGGCAATGTTCTCACCAAATTGCTGGCGTGACGCTGACGCCCGCCCCCATTTTCCATGAAAATCCCGCTCCTGGTCCGGCTCATCGCCGGAATTCTCCCTGCCCTGACGATCGCGGCCGGCGCCGCGTCGCCCCAACCGACCGCTCCGCTCCGCGCGCTGCTGGTCACCGGCGGCTGCTGCCATGAGTACGCGGTGCAGGCCGCGGCGCTCACCGCCGGGGTGAAGAAATTCGGCGACGTCGCGTGGACGATCGTGAACGAGGGCGGCAAGAGCAAGGATGCCAGGATCGGCCTCTACGACGATCCGAAGTGGGCCCAGCCGTATGATGTCGTGGTCCACAACGAGTGTTTCGCCGATCTCAACGATCCCGCCTACGTCCGCAAAATCACCGCCGCCCATCAGGCCGGCAAACCCGCCGTCGTCATCCATTGCGCGATGCACACGTACCGCATCCTGGCGGATGACGACTGGCGCGAGTTCCTCGGTGTGACCAGCCGGCGACACGATCATCAAAGCACCTACACCGTGAAACCGCTCGTGCTGGACCATCCCGTGATGCGCGACTTCCCCGCGCGGTGGGTGACGCCGATGGACGAGCTCTACGTGATCGAAAAGCTGTGGCCCAAGGCGACCGCGCTCGCGAGCTCGACCAGTGAGAAGGACGGAAAAGATTACCCCGTGATCTGGGTGAACGATTACCGCGGCACGCGTGTTTTCGGCACGACCTACGGCCACGGCAACGCCACGTGGCACGATCCCGTCTTCATCGCCGTCGTCGCCCGCGGCCTCTTTTGGGCCGCGGGACGATAAGCCGGCCGCCGTGTGCATCCGCCAGGTGGCATGGCGAAGCTTCGTTGTAGCCCGCCGCGTGAGCGGCGGGAGTGTTGGAGGTCCCTGCGCTCACGCGCAGGGCTACAATGCCCGACGTTACTTCCCGTCGGGTGCAAAAAGATCTTTTGCGATTGGGGCTGAATTCCTACGACTCAGCCAAAGCACGCCCGGTGCGATGCCGGCGGGACAACTTTTTCTTCGCTCCGGGATTGCCGCGGAGAGGCC
>JBIJCX010000474.1:0-5582 GCA_044344465.1 Opitutaceae bacterium | reverse complement strand
GTTTTGAGCGTGAGCATGTTTGAGCAAGTGGAGGTACATGAACTGTTTACGGAACTTGGACTCTCGAATCCGCTTGGCGACGATCCTAACCAGCTAGTCATCAACTATTAATAACCGGACAGCAGTGTGAATAGATCGTAGAACTGACGGGTTCCCACCCACTCGATCCGCTGCCCGGTATAGAAGCCTTGGGCGTCTTTTGACACCGCCGTGTCCATGACATCGTATCTGCCGGCGATCCGATCCGCCGCCGTCGCACCGGTCGCAGCCGGGCGAAACGCCCACGAGCGGGTCGGCCGGCGGATGTCCCGGTCCTGTTTGTTGACGGCGATGCCGGTTTTGATCGTGAAGGGCACCTGCCATGCAAAATCCCGCTTCGCGCTCAATTGCGCCAACTTCTTGATATTAGTGTACAGCCATTGATTGCTGGTCGCCGTGCCTACCGTATAGATCGAACCGTCCAGGACGTCCATGCGGGCTCCGTTGCGATCCGTGGCGCTGATGGTCGCCGGAATGGGAAAGACCGGCGAACGGCTGCCCAAGCCGTCGCCCCGGAGAATAAAATTCGAAAGTGAGGTTGTTACGCTTTGGAAATACCCGTGGTCAATATCACGCCATTTGCTCACGCCCCGGGAATACGAACCGTTGCCGTCGATCTTCCAGACGTCACCGTCATGGCGGTACACGACAGTCGTATGGGTCGTGTTTTCATTCCACTTGAGGTTGTAGTGGGTGCGACTGCTCGAACCGGCGCCGGTCGGTGCCCCCTGCACGAACGTTTCCCCGCCGGTGGCGCCGGTGCCAAAGTTGAGGGTCTGGAGATTGTCCCCCGCATAGAGGAGTCCGGCGATGTATTGCCCGCTCACCTTGAGCAGGTTTTCCCGGTTGATTTTCCACTCGAAACCGACGGCGGCGTTCGACTTCTTGATCATTCGATCCAACGTGCGCACCTGATGGCTGGCCTGGATATTCCGCACCAGATCCCACGTGGGCAACACATAGACCCCCTTGTTGTACGGATCGCTCGTCCCGCCGCCGACGTTGAACGCAAATGACGGCGTGATCGGCGCCAGGTACGTGAAGTCGAAAGCCGGTCGCAGCGGGCGAACGGAACCGATCGCGGGAACGCTCCGGCTATGGTTCAGCCCGGTATTCGTCATCCCGCGACTATTCACCGTCCCGAAAACACGGTAGGAAAAAACCGGCTTGCGCAGATCCCGACCACTCTTGCTGATCACATTGACCGAACCGCCCTGCGCATTGGCCGGCAGATCCGGCGTGGGCACCTTGGTGACCTCCACGCGATCCACATTGTTCATCTTCACCGCGTCGAACTCGACGTGCCGGCCGTCTCCGTTGGCGGTGCTGCTCGCGACCTCTCCGCCATCAATGGTCAGGAGCGTGCCTCCCGCCGGAAAGCCCCGGATTGAAATCGTACGCGGAAACCCGCCGGAGTAGCCGATATCGATGCCCGGAATGTTGCGCATGAAATTGCCGATGTTGCCCTCTCCCCCGTCCGCATACTCGTCGCTCGCGACCACATTTTTTATATTCGGCGAATGGCGCTGCTCGTTCAAAGCCATCATCTCCGCGCTGACTTGCAGACCTTCAACGGTAAACGCCTCCAACTGTACAATCTCCTGCTCCTTGCCCGAGCCGTCTCGCCGCAGGGAGATCTCGAAATCCTGCCGGGTAAACGTTCCCGGCTGGATCTGGATCGTCTTCGCCTGGGGCGTCAGTCCGGTGTAGTCCACCCGGATCGTGACGGAACCGACGGGAATTCCGGCGAGCCGATACGTCCCGGCCTCGCCGGTAAAGGTCTCGCTATTCGTCCCCTCCACGACGATGCGGGCATTCTTCAGGAAAGCTCCGTTCGAGGTGTTGATCACGCTCCCTTCAACGCCACCCGTACGGATGGTCGATTGGGCCGCGGAATTACCATCGGCCGCTCCGGCGACGGGAGCAAACGCCATGGCCAGGGCCAGCAGACTGACGAGGGAGGGTCTTGGTTTCATCGTTCTTGAAGGGTTCCCGGATCGGGTAAGGCTAATATTGATCTCCGCAACCGCATTCTGCGCCCGGGCGCCACGTTCCGAAGGCCGGCGGCCGACTTGGTGCGCGGGCAGCGGGGGGCTGAAACGGCGGCGGTGGGCATGGGTGGAAAAACAGCCTAATCAGATGGACTAAGCAAGGGGAACGGCGAGTACCTCGGCAGGCGTTGCAGGTTTCAACCTGCCCCGTGAATTGGCCGCGATCCTCATCTGGCGTTCGCCGAGGTTCTGAATTGAAAAACGGGGCTCCATTCGCCGATTTCGCCACGGCGGTCGCGGGCCCGAACCCGCCAATAATACGTCGTGGACCGATTCAAGAAACTGGTCGGAACGACCCACTCGGTCCGCTCGGAGCCCACGTTTTGCCAGAGGGTCGGCGACAGCGGCCACCGGCAATCCGGCCGCAGGCTCACCATCACTTGATAGTCGACGGCCTTTTCGCCGCGATCGGCCGACGCCGCCCATTTCAGAACCGGCGCGAGACTGTCCGTCTCGCCCCGATCCCCAGGGCCCACGGCCGCGGTCACCGCAGCCGGCGACCACCGGTCCTCAAATTCCCGCCAACGATGCGTGACTTTGATTTTCGCCGGCCCGGACGAAGCACGCCAGAATCGAACCTTGTTCTTGCCGAGTGCCAGCGCCGGGAGGCTGTGCGGAGAAACCTGGAGATCCGTGACCAGCCGGAAACCGTCGAGCCCGGCTTCCGTGGGCGGCGTGGCGCTGGCATTGCCGCGAATCGCAAAGCCGACGCCATAACGGTACGTCACGCCGCCCTTCACAATCTTGGGATCGAGATCCAGTTCGGGCTGTACCGTACCGCTCTCCCGCAGGTTGTAGACGTCACCGGGCGCCCAGGTCGGAGCGCCGAAAAAGACCGAGACCAGGTCGGCCGCCCCTTGCTTGACCAACACCGGCGTGAAACGGGCTCCCACAATCGGGTAAGGGCTCGCGACGGGAATCGTGAAAACCGCCGGTCGCGTGTAAAGTTTGTCCTGCAAGTCCGCCACGTGGATCGCCGGGCGGCGTCCGTCCTGGGCCTGCGTGGCGATGTTGCCGTAGTGAGGGATCGAGAGATACGGCTTGATGTCGATGCGTCTCAGGTCCGGCTCCCAGACGAGCTGGCCGTTGGCATAGAGCGCGGGAGCTTGGGGCCGGCGCTCGCGACCCTCGAATTTTCCCAGCTCCGGCTTCCACCAGCGGATGAGTTTCTCGCCCGGCCGCAGCGTCATCGCCATGGTGTAGTCCTTGGCGATCTCCGAATCGTAGCTGTGCTCTTCGTAGTTGTCCTTCGCCGTGACGATGTAGCGGACGAACTCCGCGTTGCGACCCGGGGGATCGGGCTGGCGGAGCCATGGATCGCGCGGATGGATGCCGCGTTCGATGAGCCACTTGTCCTTTTCGAGTGTGGCCAGGCTCGCGATCGTCCGGTTGTCGCGGTCGAGATAGAACACCTTGACGTTTCCGTCGAACACGTGCCAGGCGCCGTCCCAGTAGGCTTCGGAAATCGTGTGGCCCCAGATCTCCTGTACGCGTCCCCGCACTCCGGCGGCGGTCCAGAGCGCCTTCAACCACGCCGAAGTATGGCCGCAGACCCCGTAACCGTAACCGTTCATCGCCCGGACCGGATGCAGCGCCGATCGATCGCTCGGCGACCGCTGAAAGCGCTTGTACAACACCCACCACCATATCGCCATCGCCTTCTCTTCGTCGGTCTGGCAGTCGCGGGTGACTTCGGCCGCGATCGATTTCACGTCATACCAGTCGTAGAGCCCGTTGACGGTCATCCGGGGGTTCACGACGGCAGTGTCGCCAAGGTTTTCGATTGTGATCGCGAGGTTTTCAGGAGCGATCGTCCCTCCCACCTCGATCGTATACTCAGTCTCCGGCTGGTCGATGACGACGGCGAATTCCCTCTCCGCGGCAAACGACGCGAAGGCAAGGAAGAGGGAAAGCGACATGACTGGCGTCCTGAACGTCGCAAGCCGCGGCAACGCACTCGTGTGCCCGGGCGTGCGCCGCACGTGCGGCTCGATGCGGGCGTGCGCCTGGCTGAGGCCTTCGATCTTCGGTGGTGAAATCATGGCGGGAGAATATTGGGTCGTGGACAGAAAACGGCACCCGATTGTCACGATTCACGACATGCCTCCGTCGGCCCGAACTCTGCGCGGCAGTCAAATCCGCAGGAAAATCTTCCGGCGGTACATCCACCAGCAGGCGAGCCAGAACATCAACCCGACGAGCGTCGCCTGGACGAACGGCACGTTGTCCGGACCGAGCACCGCGAAGGCATCCCGGCCGAGGTGCGTTTGCAGGGTCCTGGCCGTCCAGCTTCTGAGCGTCATGCCCATCAAATATATCGCGATCGAATTCATCCCGACCACCACGAGTGGAAAGCTCCAAGCCCGCCACTGGCGCAGGTCGATCACGGCATAAAGCGCGGCCAGGATCAGGCAGCACCACCCGGTGGAATATAGCGCCCACGAGGGCGTCCAAATCCGCTTCACGATCGGGACACCCAGCGCCGACCACGCCAGGCCCGCGACGATTCCGCCCACGCCCGCCAGGACGAGGACGAGCAACTTGCGGTGCGACGTGCGGCTCGAACGCAGGAGTTCGCCGCACATCAACCCAAAGAGCATGGTCGCCAGCGCGGGGATGAAATTTATCGTTTGGTAGCCGCCGTTGTTGAACACATACACCTCGCGCCGCGGCAGCAGGTTCAATATCTTCGTGTCGATGGCACGACCGACATTGGCGTTCTTGTGCCAGGCAGGCGCGATGCCGTTGAGATGCTCCTGCGCCCACGCCGGCGTAATTCCGACGTCCGGCGCACCTTTGGAGAGATCGATGCCCGCGCCCGGATAAAACGCATACAATGCCCAGGTGCCGAGCAAAAGCGCGGCGGCGGTGATGGCATGCGTGCGCAGCGAACGGCCCCACAGCAGGAAAAGGAACGGATAACCGAGGCCGATCTGCCCCAGCACGTTCATCGCCGACCAATTCGTCGAGCGAGCCCCGTCCGAGGAAAGGAAGACGGCCAGTGCCACCAGCACGAGCGCGCGCACGCTGGCGTGACCGAACATCCGACCCCACGAGTGACCCTGGCGCTGACGTTTCACGTAGGAGTAGGCCATCGAAACCCCCACCATGAACATGAACGAAGGCTGGATCAGGTCCCAGAAACTGCAGCCGGCCCAGGTGGCGTGCTCGAATTGATAAGCCACCGCCTGCCAGAAGCCGGAGTCGGGGCTGGCTTTCAGGTGGTTGCGCGCCGTGCCAGCGAGCCCAAAACCGGTGAAGGCGAGCGCGACCATGATGAGGCCGCGATAGGCATCCAGCGATTGCAGGCGGCCCGGCGCGGCGGGGGCGGCATCGCGGGTTGCGAGCGACGATTCGGGGTTCGGGTCCTGCGGAAGCGGAGCCACATTGAAATCGGCCGGAGTGCTCATGGTTATTGGACGTTACGGTGCAGCTCCGACCGCAAAACGGGGTTTGCTCCGGACGGGAAGAAACAGGATTGCCACGATCCGA
>JBIJCX010000473.1:0-5598 GCA_044344465.1 Opitutaceae bacterium | reverse complement strand
GCCCACGCGGCGCTGTGCCGAAGGGCGAGCGCGAGGCTGGCGCCATCGGTCGCCAGCCACGGCAGCGACAGCAGGGCCAGCAGGCGCAGTTCATCGAGTCGCCGCGCGTTTGGACTGCAGCAAAGACCGGCGAGCGCGACGAGCGCGAGGGCGACGGGCAGCGTGCAGTCCAAAATCACCCCGACTCCGGCAAGGAGCAGCGCCCCGATGAGCACGGGCGCCGAAATCCTGGCCGGCTCTTCCGACCCCGAGCGCCGCGCCGCGACGATCGCCAGCCCGGCGGCCGCGAGCGCCGCGAGGGCATCGGTGATGGACCGGTTACCCTGCAGAAACGGCAACCAGCCCACCAGCCAAACGCTGATCGGAACGAGGCGCGCGGTCCTGCGGGACAAGATCATGGCCGCTGCTCCTGTTCGGCGATGGCCACGAGGTTGCGCCGCAGCTGCAGGTTGTCGGGAAATTTATCCAGCCAGAAGGTCGTGAGCCGGCGCGCCTCGCGCCAGTCCCGCGCGGCATAGGCCTGGCGGGCCATGAAGGCCCCCGCCTCGAGCGACCGTTCGCGCAAGCTGCGGTATTGTTGCTCTGCCGCCGCGGTATTTCCCCGCAGCAGCGCGATGCGCGCGCGAAGTTCGGCGGCCGGCACGCTCGGGCGCAGCTCCCGGCACGCGTCGAGCGATGCCAGGGCTTCGTCGAAGCGCTTCAGTTCAACGAGTCGTGTCGCGCGCAGCCAGCCGGCCCGGTAGGCGACGTCACCGCTGCCGCGCGCGAGCGAATCGAGCAGCGCGAGCGCGGCTGGTTCGCGTCCGGCTTTCAGCCACAGCTCCGCGCGGAGATAATCCGTCGCCGGCTGCGCCGGCAGGCGCTCGGCGAACGCGAGGGCCGCGGCCATTCCGCGCCCGTCCCGCAACGCGTGGATCAGACCGTATTGCAGCCACTCCGGCGCCGTGGTCGCGGCCTCCAGATCGGCCAGGGCCAGGGCGGGCGCCGTCCATCCTTCGGCGAGGAAGCACGCCGCAATTCCGTTCCGGGAGCGCAGCACCCGGGTCACTTCGTTGGCGACGCCCACCTCGCTTCGTCCCGCGGCGGCGGCGCGCATCTGGCGCACAAACTGGTGCTCGTTTTCGAACGCCGCGGGAAAGCTGATGCCCGACGCCGTCACGCTACGGCCGCCGCGCACTGCGACCGCCAGCCGGAGCGACGCGTGCAAAGTCGGAGCCTCAAGCGTCGCGAGGCGCGAGGCCTGGGCGATCCGCTGCCCGGCCGACACGTCCTCGCCCTGCCGGAAGCGCTCAATCAATCCGAGCCAGAAGGCGGACGGCCGGTTGAGCTCGTGATCGGACGACAGATTCAGGCCGGAATAACCGGTGCCGTCCCAGATTCGACCGGGCGGCAGGCTGGCGAGCCAGCCGGCGTAGCCCGCCCGGCGTTCCGCGGGCAGCGCGTTCGCGTCGGGGCCGGGCCGGCCGATCAGCCGCGCCACAAACGCGGCGCGTTCCCAGAGAAAATCGGGCGCTTCGGGCCCGAGTTTCTCCGCCAACACCTGGGCCGCCTGCGGGAGATTGCGCTGGCGGAGGTAAAAGCTGCCGAGTTGGTCGCGCTGGAGCGGGTTGTCCGGATCCGCGGCCAGCGCCGCGACGAACTCCATGCGCGCGTATTCCACCTGGCCGACTTTTTCGAGTAACTGGCCGCGCATCGTGCGCACGTCGGGATTCTGCGGATCGAGGCGATAGGCTTCATCCATGCAGCGCGCGATGTCCGCCGGCCGGTCGGCCGACACCAGGGCGAGACGCAGCAAGCGACCGACGTCGTCCCGCCCGGGGAAGGAACGGCGCGACAACAGGACGCGCGCCTCGGCGATGCGATTCATCGCGATCAGTTGATCCGCCTCGGCGCAAATCCAGGAGGCCGGACTGACCTCGCGCCCGCGCCACGCGGTGCGCAGTGCCTCGGCCGGCGCGCTCATCCCGGCGGCATTGTAGGTGCGAAAGAGCCACAGTGCCGCCGTCTCGTCGGCGATCGGCAGCGACGGATCGGCCTCGGCCAACGCCACGAGTCGCGGCAGGTCGCGCCGCGCCCCCGCAATTCGAAAATCAAGCGCCCGCCAGACGTCAGTCCGGACGCCGGTGGCCATACGACCGAGGATGCGGTGCTGCTGTTGCGAATAAGCCTCCGCGTCCGTCCATCGGCCGGCGTCGACCAGCCGCCGAAGCGCGTCGATTGCCCCGGCTTCC
The DNA here is from genome assembly GCA_044344465.1 of Opitutaceae bacterium. Classification (GTDB taxonomy): domain Bacteria; phylum Verrucomicrobiota; class Verrucomicrobiia; order Opitutales; family Opitutaceae; genus ER46. The sequence goes on along the minus strand of JBIJCX010000473.1, from coordinate 3,367 downwards.
CGCCGGTCGCGGACCTGCGCCCGCCACTTCACCACGCCGAGGCCCAGCCCCGCGCCGAGACCCAGGAGTACCACAGTGGCAATGAAAATACGTTTCACCTGGCTTCGGTTGGCTGGCTTCGGGTTCATGCCGGGCAGAGCCGACGCCGCCACCACGCCGCCACGCCCAGGAGCGCCGCCAGTGTCACCGGGAGCGGCGGGGCCGGGGCCGAGATCAGTTTCGCCACGTTGGCCCGACCAACATCAATCGCCACGACGACGTCGTTGTAATCGCGGTCGCCGCCGCCGCGGAGATCCTCGAACGCCGCAATGAGGTAGGGGCTGTTCTTGAGCGCGAAAGTAACGACGTGCGTGATGTGGTCGTCGTTGCGCGCCGGCGAAGCGACGAAGACGTCCTTGCCGCCGTAGGCGCCGTTGGCAATCAGAGCCAGATCGAGCCGCCCGCCAGCCTTGAAATTTCCGAGGTCGACGAAATCGCCGGGTAGAAGCGGATTGGCGGCCGTGCGGGCGACGGTCTTGGCTGGATCATAGAGCGACACCGAGCTCGATGCGTCGGGAAAGATTATCTTGGTGGCCGGCGTGATGACGCTGCGCGACGCCGCCTGGTCGGATGTGTTCACGCCCGGAAGATAGAGATTATACGCCAGCGTGTTGTGATAGCCCGCGCCCTCGCCGACGAAGTAAACGCGGATCGTCGAGTCGGTCGCGAGCCTGAGCTGCGAGGGATCGAGCATGAGGGCCGTCGCGTTTTTCAACGCCACCGTTTCCCTTAGGTTGGCATTGATGAGGTCCGTGATCGAAGGGAGCACATTGAGCTGAAAATTGGCCGCGCCCGCATTTGAACCGGCAAGCTGCACCGAGCTGGCGATCGCGAGATCAAACGGCCTCGCCGAGGCCTGCACCGGCGAATAGATTGGGGCCGTGCCACCGGCATCGGCGGAAGTATCGCCTAATGCGGCCGGCGCACTCGTCCTCGTCTCATCCTCGGATTTTTTCGCCGCGGCCGCAGCTTCAGCGACCTTTTGGGCGTCTTCGTCTTCAGCAGCCTTTTGTGCTGCCGCGGCATCGGCCGCTTTTTTGGCGGCCGCGGCGGCGTCTTCGGCGGCCGATGTGATGGCGCTCGAACGATCCTCTAGCGAGGACGAACTGGCGGTGGCGAGCTCGGCGCCGGAGACCAAGCCGGGCGCGGTTACGGCGATAAGAAGAAGGAGGTGAATTTTCATGAGGTGAAGGCGGGAGCGCAACCGTGCCAAACGGCACGAGCGGCGCAGGAGTTAGTTGGGATGCTGGGCAGGATTACGTAGCACCGGGCCGGGACCGCTGCGCGCCCGCCGACCAAGTGGCAGCGGGGAGAAGTTGAGCAGCGCGATGTTAGCATGGCCTCGCCGTCACCACGGCGCGTGCCGGGCATGGCACGAATTCGGCAAATGCCACTTCCGCAGCGAAATCAGTTTTTACAGGTAAATTTCGGCCGCATTGGCCGATCGCGGCGCATGACTTATGCAATGCATCTTCGATGCAAATCTTCCGCCGGTCCCCGTCGTCCTGCTTGGCGATGAGGCAGGTACGATCGCCTCGGCGCTGACAGCGGCGGGCTGCGCCGTGCGCCCGATGGCCGCCTCCGAATGGATGCGTCTCACGCCGGTCGATGCCGGCGTGCCGGTTATCGCCGCCGGAGAACTCGACACCGCCACCTGGCCGTTCTTGCGCGTGCGTCTCTCTGAGTCCGGACGTTTTTTCGTGGTCGCATCCCGGCGCCTAGTCTCGGCGTTGTGCGTCCGCGCATTGCGGGACGGCGCCTACGAAGTCTTTGGCGCGGACGACCCGGGAGAACGCATACGGGCGGCCATTCAACAGACAATGGACGCAGAAAGGCTCTGGCGGCGGCTCTTCGCTTCACCCTCCGCCGGACCGGGCGAGCACGAACTGCTGCTGGGCAGTTCCGAGCCGATCCGCCGGGTGCGCGAACTCGTCCGCCAGGTCGGGCCAACGCGGGCCACGGTTCTCATCCTCGGCGAATCCGGAGTGGGCAAGGAGCGCGTCGCGGAGTCACTGCATGTCCAGTCCGGGCGCCAGAAATTCGTCGCGCTCAACTGCGCGGCGATTCCGCGCGACTTGCTCGAGGCCGAACTTTTCGGCAGCACGCGCGGCGCGTTTACCGGCGCGACGGAGGACCGGCCGGGGCTCGTTGAGCAGGCGGACGGCGGCACCCTCTTTCTCGATGAAGTGGGCGAGATGGATCGCGCGCTACAGCCGAAACTCCTGCGCTTCCTCGAGACGCGCCGCGCGCGGCGGGTCGGCGGGCGCTCCGATTATGCGGTTGATATCCGGGTAATCGCGGCGACGAACGCCGAACTGCGCCCCGGAAAAGGCTTTCGCGAGGATTTGTATTATCGCCTCGCCGAAATCGTGCTGGAGATGCCGCCGCTGCGGGCCCGCCCCGAGGACATACCGGTGCTCTGCCAGCGGTTTCTGGTCGAGGCGGGCGAGCGGCATGGCAAGCCGGTGGGCGGAATCGAGCCGGCGCTGATCGAAAAGATGATGCGCTGGTCGTGGCCCGGAAACGTGCGGGAATTGCGTAATGCGATCGAGCGCCTGGTCGTTCTAATGGCGGGCCCGGTACTCGGTGCCGGCGCCTGGGAGCCGCCCGCACCAGTGACAGGCGCCGTAGGGCCAACTTTCGCGCCCGCCTGCGTAACACCCGCAGCGGCGCTCAGCCGGCGCCAGAAGCGGGAGCTCGCTTTCCGGTTAATGGATGAGAATTCGGACGATTACAGCTGGGTGTCCGCTCAACTTTCCATCCATCCGACGACGCTCTACCGCTGGCGCAAGCAGGCCGGCCGCGCCTGAACCAGCTCCCCCCATGCGCATCCTCGTAATCTATCCGTATGCCCCTTACCCGATCGTTCGCGGAACCTTCCAGCGGACGTTTCATCTCCTGCGCCAACTTGCCCGGCACAATACGGTCGACTTCTTTGCCCTCGATGAAGGCTCGGCGGGGGCGCCGTACGCCCACGTGTTTGGCGACTTTTGCGAAAGAGTCCATCTGCAGCCGTTCCGCCATCCGGCCTGGCCCTCGATGCTCGGTTCCCGCCTCCTTCATCCGACCCCGACCACGGTGCGCCATTGGGACGATCCGGCGGCGCATGCCGCCCTCGCCGCGTTCACGGCCGGGCACGACTACGACCTCGTCCATTTCTGCGATCTCGTGATGTGGCCCTACGTGAAGCAGCTGCCGTTGCGCTGCCCGCGGGTGATGGATCGCAGCCGCGTCGACCTGATGTTTCAAAATGACGAGCTGCGCACTCTGCCCCTCGGCGCGACCGAGCGGCTCCGGCGACACGAAAATCTTTTCAAACTCGCGTTCC
>JBIJCX010000154.1:0-18340 GCA_044344465.1 Opitutaceae bacterium | reverse complement strand
CTACGACGAGCACAACGTCACCTTGCGGTGGACCTGCTGCGATCTGCTCTGGCGCCCCGCCGGCCGACTCGTCCGCTTCGGCGCGGTCGTTCATCCCCACCGCGGCCAAATTCTGCTCCTATCCACCGACAAGTCCGCGGTCTACCGCACCGCCATCCGCCGCAAGCTCGACGCCTACCACCGCCACATCCAAATCGGCCTCGTCGCCCAAGGCCTTCTTCAATGCCTCGCCGCCCTCCACCCGGCTTTGGTCTGGCGCCACTTCGGCTCCTGGCTGCGCACCGTGCGCTCCCCGCATTGCCCCTCGGAGTTCGTTGTCGCCTGCGCCCTGCGTCACAGCCTGCCGGAATTTCTCGCCGCTTCCCCTCAGGGATCTTCCTTCGAGTTATTCCTCCGCCAACGCCTCGACCTCCAGCGCATCGAGGGCTCTTGCCTCGCCGCCTATACCGAAACCACTTCCGAAACCGGCACTCTCAAGTTTTGGAAACGCCACATTTTATCAACAGTGGAAGACCGGATGCCGCATGACAAGAAGTCGCTGCTGCGGAAGGGTTGACCGCTGTCGATATGAGCAGGTAATGCGCACGTGACTTCGATTAGTTGCCCCCACCCGGAGCCACGGGGCCAGCGTCTGATAGAGAACACCAGCGCGAGCAGACCCCTGCGCGGGTCGGGATACCTCTCTAACCGCAGAAACGGACGAAAACCTTGCTTCAAGTCAAGGCGCTTGGCGGGGCGTGCGCTATACTAACCCTCAATCTAGCTGGGGTCCGCCCCACAAAAAACACCTCCTTCATTAAAACAAAAATACTCTGGCCAGTATTACTGGCCTCATGAAGCAGGCGATTTTGTCTCGGTCGGGACCGCCAACTGCGACAGCGATTTGTTCGCCGATCACAACGCGTTTAGACCTTCCGCGGCAACGGGCAGAGTCTCTCCTTCTCGGAGGCGATCGGCGAGCTCTCGTCTCCAGTGGCGGTTCCGCCGTGCCTAAGCCGGCGACCAAAGCGATGATCACTGTGTCCTCGCTCTCGCCCACGCTGTCAGGCGCCGTCGCACCGCAAGCGAGGAAAATGACCGCGTGCCTACGCGCGCTCCCTTTAGCCTTCGACTTTCTGTGTGCATGGCGCGCATCGAACCTGCAACCGGCTGCCCCCCCCCGCCGCAGTGATCGGAAAATTCTCCCCCCGCCGTCGCAGCCACGTGCTCGCTGCCGTTTGCGCCTGCTGGGTGTTGGGAGGTTTCGGATTTGTGCTCCATCTCACCGCGGAGGTGACCACCAGTCCTGTTGGCTACGTTAACATTGGACTCCTGCGCGACTCGGACACCATCGTGGCGGTTCCGCTCGCGCCCGGCATCAAATTTACCGGCAGCTTCAGCGCGATTACACCAGGCGCAAACGGGCGCTTCACCGCTCACGTGGCCAGTCCGGTCGGTTTCATACCCGACCAGTTCAAAAAAATTTACTATGTCCGGATCCGGACGGGCAGTCGGCGCGGAACCTACTTCACCATCGTCGGCAACTCCGCCAACGAGCTCACTCTAGACTCGGCCGGCCACGACTTTTCCGCCATCGCCCCGGGCGACTCTTTCTGCATTCACCGCTATTGGACGCTCGCCACCCTCTTCCCTCCCGCTGTCAAAGGCACCGCGGCCAATCCGCTCCAGTCGTCAGCCGGCCCACTCGGTCCGCAGAGACGGTCTCAAGTCATCATTCCCGATAACAGTTACGATGGGATCAACCTGCCCGCCGTCGGGGTTTACTACTTCACCGCGATGGGATGGCACCAGGCTGTGGCGGGCAACCCCAACGCCGATGACATCATCCTTTATCCAGACAGCTCGTTTACGGTCCGCCAGCCCGCGGGGATCGCCAGCGATGCGACTTGGTCGCTAGTCGGCTCTGTGGCTGAGGAGGATCAGCGGATACCGCTTTTCACGCTCACGGGTGGCGGTCAGGACAATGCCGTTGCGCTGAACCGTTCGATCGACTTCCGGCTCGCTGACAGCGGGTTGGCCACCGGATTTGTCGCGAGTGAATCGACCCTCGGCGCGGGACGGCGCGACCAACTGCTGATCTTCGACAACTCTGTTCGTGCTCAGAACAAGCCGGCCTCGGCGGTCTACTACCTCGTCGGCGGCAACTGGATTAGGGCCGTTTTCGGAAACCCCTCATCCAACGATGACTTGATCGCTTCCACGGCAGGAATGGTGATTCGCAAATATGAAACGCCGACAGGAGTCACCGCCGAATGGCTGAATTCAAAGTGATCTGCCCCGTGCCACTTCCGCTCTTCTTTATCATCCGCGGAAGCTCGCCTACCCAGTCCGGCGACCGTGGCCTTGGCACCCGTCTGGCGGCCGTGATCGGCGCGTTTGCTTTCGCCGTCCTCCTGTCGACGAGCTACGCCTTCCCGCCGGCGCCGTTTTTCACGCTCTACGGCACCGTGCGTGATGAGCAGGGCCAGACGCTCCGCGTCGACGGTGCCGTGGTGATCTTCTACAAGAACGGCGTCGAGAAGCTCCGACAAACCATCATCGAGAATACCGAGCTCGATCAGAACTATCAGATCCGGCTGCGCATGGACATGCAGCGCGGCGGCACCGTGAGCTACAGCGACCTGGCCAACGCGGCCGGCTCGTCCTTCAGCATGGCGATTCTAATCCACAACATCGCCTACCAGCCCGTCGAGATGTCCGTCACTCGCACCATCGGCCAGCCCGGCCAGCGGGTCCGTCTCGATCTGACGCTCGGCGTGGACTCCGACGGCGATGGCCTTCCCGACGTATGGGAGGAGAGCCAGCTCTTCGCGGCCGGTGTTGTTCGGGGGCCAAACGGCTGGGATCTCAGCGCGATCACGCGCAACGGTGACTACGATCACGACGGCATCTCGAACTACGACGAATACGTCGCCGGCACCTTCGCCACCGATCCCACCGATTATCTCTCGCTGCGCATCGTCGGGAAATCCGCCACCAGCGCCCACCTTCAGTTCTTTTCCATCTACGGCAAGCGCTATACCCTCGAAACTTCCTCCGACCTGACGACCTGGTCGCCCGCCTCGTTTTATCTGAGCAGCCCTGATCCCGTCCCGGTCGATCCGAATAATATCGACGCCCCGCCGCCGCCCGTCCCTCCGGTTGCGCAATCTTCCCTCCAAGCCACGAGCACGGGCGTCACCGACATCTATGCCAACCTCGCCGCCGATTCCGCCCGCGCCTTCTTTTACCGGCTGAAAGTTCGATGAAACACCTCGGACACCTCGCGCTCTGCCTCACCCTCGCTGTCCTCGGCGCGCCCGCTCTCCACGCCCAGTGGAAGACCGAAACCTACGTGCTCAAGGCCGGCTGGAACGGCATCTATCTTCACGGCGACGCCTCCTACGCCACGCCCGCCCAACTCTTCCAAGCCTATCCCACGGTCGACCAAGTCTGGCGCTGGAATCCAAACCCCGACCAGATCCAGTTCTCCGCCTCTCCCGCCGTGCCCGATGCCACCAGCAGCGAGTGGACGATCTGGAATCGCAACGACCCGGCCGACCAGCAGCTCACCAAGATGATTGGCCAGTCGTCCTACCTGATCCACTGCACCGGTGCGACCGGCACCACGACCACCGTGCTGATCGCCCAAAAACCGCAGCCGCCCAATGCCACCTGGCTCATCACGGGCGCCAACTTCATCGGCTTTCCCTCCGATCCCAGCACCTCGACGTCCACCTTCGCGAACTATTTTGCCAGCTTCCCGGTCGCCATCACCACGCCGACGAAGGTCTACAAATACATCGGCGGCGAACTCAGCTCGTTGAATCCCATCGAAGTCACTTCGTTCGGTAACGAAAAGATCGATCGCAACTCCGCCTACTGGTTCCAAGCCGCCACCGTCGGCGATTTCACCGGCCTCATCGAATACGAGCTGCCCAGCAATGCCGGCCTCGACTTTGGGCGCACCGCCGTGGCACTCACCGTCGGCCTCATGAACCGTTCCAACGTGGCCGTCACGCTCACGGTCTCCACCCAGGCCTCCGAGCCCGCTCCCGCCGGTCAAACCGGCGTCACCGGCGGTGTGCCGATCACGCGTCGCGTCCTCGACAGCACCACCGGCGCCTACACCGAGACCCCCATCACTGGCAGCTTCAGCGTCACCGTCGCGGCCAACGGCCGCCTCGACCTGCAGTTCGGCATCGATCGCAGCCAGCTCACCGGGTCCGCCAGCGCACTCTACGCCTCACTGCTCCGCATCAAGGACTCCGCCCATCTCACCGACGTGTTCCTCCCCGTCACCGCCCAGAAAGCCACGCCCGCCGGTCTTTGGATCGGTGAGGTCAGCGTCAAGTCCGTCGTGAGCACCGTGGCCGGCAGTCCTGGTGCCACCACGGCGCGCGCCTTCCCGCTTCGGCTCATCATTCATGTGGACGATGCGGGCGTCGCCCGCGTCCTGTCCCAGGCCTTCGTCGGCAATCTCGCCGCCACCGGTCATGCGCCGGGCATTTGCACCCATGAGGGTGGCCTCTGGGCCGACACCAAGGCCGATGCCCTCCGGTTGGTCTCCAGCCAGATGCCGCTCGACCGCGTGATCTCCGGCACCGGCGCCTTTGCCGTCGGCCGCACGCTCACCTATACGATCCCGCTGCCCTTCGACGACGTCACGAATCCCTTCGTCCACACGTATCACCCCGACCACGACAACCTCGACGCCCGCTTCAAGCCGCTGGGCGCCGGCGTCGAGAGCTACACGGTCACACGTGTCGTCACCCTTACCTTCACCGCTGCGCCCCCCGACGGCAGCACCGTCAGCGGGTGGGGCACCACGGTTTACGGCGGCACCTATGCCGAGACCATCACCGGCCTGAACCGGCAGCCCCTGACGGTTGGCGGCGCCTTCGGCATGCGCCGCGTCTCGGAAGTCGCCGCCATCGACACCACCACCCTGTAAACGCCCCCTTCGCGCCCGTCCCCCCGCAATCCTTATGCCCATGAAATCACTCCTCGCCGCCCTCCTGCTCCTCGCCGGTTCTGCCGTCGTCCTCGCGCAGACTTCCAGCGTCCCGACCCTGCTGAGCTACCAGGCTCACGTGACGGATGCCTCCGGCGTGGCGATCGGCAACAGCAGCCCGGTCAACCGCACCGTCACCTTCAAGTTCTACAACGCCAGCACCGGCGGCACGCTGCTCTACGCCGAGTCGCAGACCGTCACCCTCTCAGGCGGAGACTTCAGCGCGCTCATCGGCAACGGCACGGGCCTCTCCGGCCTCCCCGGCCCGAGCGCGCCGGCGACCCTCACCAGTCTTTCGTCGATCTTTGCCGGCACGGTCTATCTCGGCCTCACGGTGGACGACGGCACGGCCGCCGCCGATCCCGAGATTGCCCCCCGCCAGCAGATTGCCGCCGCCGCCTATGCGTTTCGCGCCAAAGTCGCCGAGGGCCTCGCCTCCGGCGCGCTCAGCACCGCCATGGTGGCCGACACCGCCGTCACCACCGACAAAATCGGCGCGGCCCAGGTGACAACCGCCAAAATCGCCAGCCTCGCCGTCACCACCGCGACGCTGGCCGATGCCAACGTTACCACGGCCAAACTCGGTGACGCCTCGGTCACTACGGTCAAACTCGCCGACACCAACGTCACCACGGCCAAGCTGGCCGACTCCGCGGTCACCACCGCCAAGATCGCCGCCGGTGCCGTCACCTCCGCCAGCCTGGCCGCCAACTCCGTCGCGAGCATCCACCTCGTGGACGGCGGTGTGGCCACCGCCGATCTCGCCGACGGCGCTGTCACGACCGGCAAGATCGCCAACAATGCCGTCGATCTCGGCAAACTGATCGCCGCCGTGCAGCAATCCCTCTGCCCCACCGGCACCATCCTCGCCTTCGCCGGAGACGCCGCTCCCCCCGGTTGGCAGTTGTGCGACAGCACTTTTCTCAACCGCACCACCTACGCCGCCCTCTTTGCCGTCGTCGGCACCCGTTTCGGTTACGGCGACAGCACCAACTTCCGCGTGCCCGACTTCCGCGGCCGTTTTCTCCGCGGCCGCGACGGTGGCGTGGGCCTCGATCCGGACCGCGCCGCCCGCACCGCGATGAACGCCGGCGGTGCCGTCGGTGACCTCGTCGGCAGCGTCCAGGGCGACATGTTTGCGGCCCATAACCACTCGCTGCCCATGGACGGTCAAGGGGGCCCTTATGATCTTCCCACCATCAACAACACCAGCAGCGCTGACGAAAATTGGTCCTACGCTGTGCCCACCGGCACAAACGGCGGCACGGAAACGCGGCCGAAGAACGCCAACGTGAACTTTATCATCAAGCTCTGAGCATCGATCCGCCGATCTCCGAACTCCGGTTTCCGATCTTCGCCTCCGTCCCCATGAGTCCCGCCCGCCACCTCCGCAGCCTCCTGCTCATGGGCGCGCTCGTCTTTGTCTCGGCCACCGCGCTCCACGCGCAATACGAGGTCAAGATCAAGGTCGCCAACAACCTCAGCTATCGTCCCGGCGGCATCCCCATCGGCCCCACCGGCACCCCGTCCGGCAACCCCGCGACCACGCCCCAATTCGCCAACGTCGTCGAAACCTCCGGCTCCGCCGGCCCCATCTCCAACGCCAGTGCGCTCACCTCGCGCTATCCCTCATCCACTGTCGCAGTCCTCCAGCGTGCCAGCCTCGGCATGACGTTCTCCTCGGGCGTGCCCCGCTATTTCCTGGGCGATCGGATCACGCCGCCCGCCACCTACGTTGACACCCTCGGGGCCACGGTCACGCCCGCCGCTGGTTTCTGGCGCGCTGAGCCGGTGCGCGCCGCCGAGGTGGTCATCAATCCCTCGGGCCAGCCCTTGAAAGACTCCACCGGAGTCGCCGTCGCCAACACGGGCAATGTCATTGTTCCCGCGCTCGCCCCCGGCGTTTACGAACATTTCTACTACAGCCCCCACGCCAAGCAGGTCTTTGCCAGCGAATCCGGCCAGGTCACCCTCTGGTGGCGGTCCCGCGTGCCCGACGGCAACAACAACTATATCCTCGTCCGCGAGATATTCGCCGTCTCGTCCGCCACCCAAAACCCGGTGCGCACGCTCTACTGGACAGAGAAGAGCTTCAACGCCCCGTGCGTCCTGATTCCCAGCGGCCGCATCGTGACGGTGAATCCCGTTTACACCAACGTCTTCCCGGCGACCGTCGGCACGGAGTTTGTCTCCGTCGGCAACTCCGTGCCGGCCGACCCCAATGCCCGGCCCGTCTCCGAACTCCGCACCGTGTGGTTCGAGAACACCAATGGCCGCCGCGAGATTCACGCCTACAATGCCACCGGTCGCCTCATGGTGGAATACCTCGGGGCCGTGCAAGAGGACGGCTTCCATGAATTCCTCGGAGCGGATATCATCGCCGTCGCCCAAGCCGCCCCGGCCACGGTCCTCACGGTCAATCTGGGCGAGGAACTCCGGCCCAGTCCCGAAAACCGACTGCTGCTCGCCCAACCTCTGACCAACTCCTCGTCGAGCTCCGTCAGTTACTATGGCAGTTCCACGCGGCCCGACGGCACGGTCGCCTACTACGCCGAACATGAAAACTACATCGAGGACCAGGTCGTCTTTTACTGGCTGGAGGAGCTCGATGCCGGCATCCCCCCGCCTTCCGGCAATGCCCCCGGTCTCAAGCTCGACTGGCCCAAGTCGCTCCACAAATACCTCCAAGTCTGGCCATCCAACGTCTCCGCCTTCGCCCACTACACTGTCGCGCACAATGGCAGCTCTGCCGCCACCGGCACCGGCCTGAAGTTTGAAGGCGGCAAGATTCCGACGGTAATTTACCAGGATGATCTCGAGCAGGACGAAACCGTGCTCGACTCCACGAGCCAGCGTCTGCTCGTGAATCTTTCCGGCGACCAGCTCAGCCGGGCGTTGCTCAAATTCACCGGGGACAAGGGCGGCATCTGGTATGTCCGTCTCATGACCAAGGCCGACGAAGACAGCAGTGGCTACCTCGAGGGCGACGGCAGCCCCGCCCTTTCCGGTTCCGTGTTCGTCGGCGACCGCCTTGCTCCGCCTTCCTCCGATTACAGTCTTGCCGGCTACATCGCCGGCGGCACGGCCTATGCGCCGGCGGTCTACGTCGATCCCTTCTCCGCCGGCGTCGCCGCCGCCGAAAGAGGCGCGATCATTCCGGTCAACGCCCTGCCCGGCGGCGCCACCAAGCTCCGGGTCTGGTGGTTCAAGAAAGTCGCCGCGCCCTCCAGTGAGTTCGCCGATTTCTACACCCCCGCCAAAGTCGGCAGCTACACCGTCAGCTACCGCAGCAGCGAAACCAATCGCATCATCCTTGCCTCCAACAATGGCACCGGCGACCTGCCCTCCGGCCAGAGCTCCGGCTCCATCTACGTGCAGAACGACGCCAGCCTCACCGGCTACAACCCCAACGAGGAACACGCCCTCCTGTTGAGCGGTCGCGCCTATGCCCTCCGCGATGATCTCAACGTTACCACCGGCACCAGTTACTCCACCTTCAGCTCACACCCGCGCGTCCTCCTCCAATACACCGATCCCACCGACCAGCGTCCCGCCATGGCCATTTATGAGGTCAAGCGAGAGGGCGACGGGTTCACCTTCGACTACCCGTGGACGGCCGGCTCAATCCTCAATTCTCCCATGCCGCTGCCGAGGCTGCCCCTGCCGATTGACTCCGCGACCGGCCTCAGTCGCAACCTCGAGGTCGCCAGCGGCCCGCCCGAGACACTCGCTTCCGGCGCCCCCGCCACGTATCAGAAATTTACCTTCAAGGACCGCAAGGGCTACGACTGGGTTTATCGCGGTCCCCATGCCAACGCTGCGCCCGCGCTCGGCATGCAATGGTATTACCCGATGCGCGCCGGCTTCTTTATTCCCGGCCGCACCCAGCCCGCCGAGGGCACCATTCTACCCTACCTCCGTGCGATCGGCACCGGCGGAACTTATGTCGACGACCCCGTTACTGGCACGCCGCTCACGGTCGTTTACCGGCCGGTCTGGCCCACGAGCGTTCCCACCATGAGTGTCGGAGAAACCCTCACGCTCCCCAACCACGGCCTTCCCTCCGTCCGCGGCAACACCAGCGCCGTCGTCTTCTATCAGCAGTCCATCGCCCAGACCGGCACCAGCGCCGCGAGCGTCACGTTGCACGATCCCACCCGCGCCAAGACCGTCCTGCTCGACAACCCCAGCGTCGGCCTCACCGCAATTCCTGCCTCCGCCGCCACCACCGCGCAAAACGGCAAGACCTACTTCCAGCTCCTGCCGCCCCACCTCCAGCAGCGGTTCTATTTTGACCCCACCCTCAGCGCGGTCGGCGGCCTCACCCTGATCGGCCGGTTCGTGGACGAAATTGCGGGCGAAGACTTTGTTTATCTCAACGTCCTCAGCCCGGACGAGGTCGCCTCGCTCAAGGGCATTGTCACCAGCAACGACAGCAACTACCAAAAATGGTCCATCGCCATCGACAACCTTTCGACCAAGCTCGAAACCTTCAAGGAAGACCCCAACCGGCGGGGCACCTACATTCCCGACTCCGCCAAGACCGTCACCGTCGGTTCCACGGCTCTCGCCACCGTCACCTCCTCCGATACCGCCGTTGACAGCTACGCCCTCACCGCCACCGGCAGCGGCAGCGGCTACGCCACGCTGCTCTTTGGCAACGGCTACGCCTTCACCCCCATCGGCGACCCCGTGTCCGTCAAAATCGTCAAGGTGGTGCCTCAGCTTTACACCGGCGACCTGAAGAACCTCCCCGCCTCCAACCCCCTCGACGAGCAGTCCACCCTCCGCCACAGCGGCGACTTCGCCGCACACCCCGAGAATTATGAATTCGAGTGGCGCTACTCCCCGCCGACCGACGGCGTCGTCCCGCCGACCTACGACTATTCGATGGCGACCATCCTCCCCGCGGGCACAAATCAGAATCTGTGGCTAGTGGCCCACAATCCGGCGGCGCCGCTGCCCTCGTCGTACCCGACTACCCAATACCTCTTCCCGCAATCGTTTAAGGTCAAAGACTCCTCCTATAACGCCTCCTCCGGCCTTCCCGGTGTCGTCGCGAAGTCAGTCACGCCCCTCAATTTTACCGGGTCCATTCCGTCCCAAGTCGTCTTCAGCGCCGACCTCGACACCAGCGATGGCTTCATTCTCTACGTCAACGGCACTCCCGCCCTTGCCTCCCGCCTGCCCGCTGGCATCGCCGTGCCGGAGGAGCTCACTCAAACCGGTCCACGCACCGGACTCTCCACGGTCGGTAACCCGCTCCCCAACCAATACTACGTCGCTCCGACCTACTTCCTCGTCGGCGACAACCGCATCGAAGTCGCCCTCTACAGTTCGGCCGATGCCAACGCGACCGCCTCCCGCAACTTCCGCTTCGATGCGTCCGTCGAGACGGACAAGGTCGCCGCCGCCGGCTCGCCTTGGATCAGGACTCCCACCGACGGCTACCCCCTTTCCAACACTGTGGTCGTGGGTGGCTCGGCCGCCTCGCCCCTCGGCAATCCGTTGCTCGTTTTCTCCGACAACTATTTCACCCTGCGCTACCGGCCCAAGGCTGGCACGGCCCCCGCCACCCTCCTCGTGGGCACCCCGTGGAGCCGCTGGATGGAGCCGAAGCTCGTCGAGAGCTGGATCAAGCGCGCCCTCGACGGCATCAACCCGTTCACCCAGCGCACCGACGACCTCTACAACAACCCCGTCTCCACGGATGTCTCCATCCTCACCCAGGCCGGCAAACGCTGGGAGGGCGACGTCGCCCTGAATCTGAACAACATCAATGCGTTTGGCCTGATCGAAATCTACGAGACGCTCCTCAACCGCGCCAAGAGCATGAGCATCGACGCCGGCTACGACGACCCCGGCACCAACGACACGCTCCTCCTCACCGCCGGCTATCTGAACGACCTCTACATGACCCTCGGCAACGAAGCCTCCGACGATGCCGACAACCCCACGATCGCCATCGACGGTAAAAACTCAACCGGCACCGTCAGCACCTCCCGCTTCTCCTTTGAAGGCCAGGTCCCCACGCTCATCGACGAGGAACTCGCCCTCCTTCGCGGTCGCGACGATTTCCTCAGCCCCAAAGTCACCGTGGCCCCGGCCTACAATCGCATGTATTGGAACTACACCAATGGCATCAACTCCGGTGAGTCCATCTACGCCATCAACTACGACATCAGGGAAAAGTCCGGCAGCCCGACCACCAACGGCACCGTCGACGCCGCCGACGCCCAGTATATGTTCCCGCAGGGTCATGGTGACGCCTACGGCCACTACCTCACCGCCCTGACCGGTTACTACAAGCTGCTCGCGTCGCCTCATTTCACCTGGACGCCGCGCACCGAGTCGGTGGATGTGCTCGGCCAGACCGTGCAGGTCGATTATCAGGACGAGCGCAAGTTCGCCGCCGCCGCCGCCGCCGTCGCCCGGATCGCCGCCCGCACGCTCGGCATCACCGCGCGCAAATCCTATCGCGACGATCCTTCGGTCGGCTGGTCCCATCAGCGCGAAGGCAAATACAACTCCACGACCAAAGCGACTCGCTCTTGGGGCACCGATGAATGGGCGGCCCGCGGCGGCCAAGGCGCCTATTTCAATTGGGTCAACGCCAACGCCATGTTGCTCGACAAGGACAACAACCCGCAGCACACCGGCATCCAGATCATCGATCGCAGCACGGTGCCTGAAATCGCCGAGCTCGTTTCCAGCGCCGTCGCCATCCAGCTCACGCTCGACAACCAGTGCACCCACCTCAATCCGCTGGGCCTCGCCAAGGGCGCCATCGCCTTCGACATTTCCCCAACTGAGCTGAAAGCCGGCAAGTCTCACTTCGACCAGATTTACGCCCGGGCCGTCCAGGCCTCGCTCAACGCCAAGGCCGCCTTCGACCGCGCCTGCGTCATGAACCGCACCCTGCGCAGCCAGAACGACACCCTCGGCGACTACAACAATGCCGTCAACGATCAGGAACGTGCTTACGAATACAAGCTGACCACCCTCTTCGGCAGGCCCTACGCCGGCGATATCGGCCCCGGCAAACTCTACGCCCAAGGCTACACCGGCCCCGATCTCTACCACTACTGGCTCATCAACCAGCCCTCCACCTTGGTGAACACCCAGTCGAATGTCAGCATCAGCTTCCATGAACCGATTGAGATAAAACCCTTCGTCGAGTGGTCGCTCGACAATGCCTACAACAAGCTCCACGACCCGCTGCACTACACCGACCGCACGTATTCCCTTTCGCCCAGCAGTATCATGCAGTTCGCTCCCGCCGGCACGGGCTCGCGCAGCCAGCTTGGAAGCCTCCAAAGCGCCCTCCTCGACGTCTATCAGGCCCAGGTCAACGCCCGCGATTCAGCCAATACCCTCAGCGCGCTCATGCGGCAGTTTGAGCGCGACTATCAGCTCTTCACCGAATTTCGCACCAGCTACGCCGACGCCAATGCCGCCGCTGCGGACAAACAGCTCATTGCCTCCGCCGCCAGCGCCGCCGCCGTCGTGCTCGATTTCTTCGTCGGCGAAACGGAGGATCACGCTGTGACGATCAAAGAACTGAAGGATGCCGTGGCGGAGTCTTTGCCGAAGGTTGTGGGCACGGCCAATGACGCCACCGCACCGGCCCGCGGCGCACTCCAACTGGCGGGCACCTTCGCCAAGCAAGCCCTGGATCAGGCCGGGTTGATCGCCAAAGTGACCTCTGCCGGCCTCAACAACCGGGCCGACGCCCTCAACGGCGAAGCCGACGGCATCATGGCCCAGTATAATTGGGACAATCAGGACCATCAGCACGTCGTCGAATTCGAGCGGCTCCTCAATCAGGTGCTCGCCACCGAATATACCATCTCAAGCCGCCTCGCCGAACTGCAGCGCGCCAATGAGCGCGTTTCCCAAATCCTCGCGGAGTGCAGCCACATCCTCGACGAGCGTGAAATCTTCCGTCAGCGCGCCGCCGCCGTCATCCAAGGCTACCGCACCCGCGACCTGACCTACCGTGCTTTCCGCAACGAAGAGCTCGCCCAATACCAGTCGCTCTACGACCTCGCCGCCCAATACACCTACCTTGCCGTGCAGAGCTACGACTACGAAACCGGCCTGCTCGGCACCACCGCCGGTCAGCAGGTGATCGATGGCGTCATCAGCACCCGCTCGCTCGGCGATTTCAGCAATGGCGCCCCGCTCGCGACGACTGGCACCACCGGCGACGGCGGCCTCGCCAGCCTCCTCTCCCGCCTCCAGAGCGACTGGTCCGTCGTCAAATCCCGCCTCGGCATCAACAACCCCGACAACTACGGCACGCTTTTCTCGCTGCGCCAGGAACTCTTCCGCGTCCGCACCGATGCCGCCACCACCGAGGACGACAAGGCCTGGCAGCAGGCGCTGGAGCAGCACATCATGAGCAACGTCCTCAACGACCCCGACGTCGCCACGTATTGCACCAACATCCGCAAGACCGACGGCACTGCGGTGCCCGGCATCGTGATTCCCTTCAGCACCACGATCGGTCAGGGCGTCAACTTCTTCGGCCGGTCCATTGCTGCCGGCGACCACGCCTACAGTGCCTCAAATTTTGCCACGAAGATCTATTCCACCGGCGTCGTCCTCGACGGCTACATCGGCATGGACCCCTACGCCGTCGGCCTGCCCAACGCCGGCCGGCCCGCCAGCTCCAACGCCAACGCCCTCAGCGCCACCCCCTACGTCTATCTCATCCCCGCCGGTCAGGACAGCATGCTCATGCCACCCCTCGGCGACACCGCCGGGGTCCGCTCCTGGACGGTCAGGGATCAGGCCATGCCGATACCCTTCAATCTCGGACAAAGCGCCTTTTCCAACAACCAGTTTTTCACGCCCCGAGGCACCGTGAATGAGCAGTTCTGGATCACCCGCAAGCACCAGGCTTTCCGCCCGGTCAACGACCCGGCCTTCTTCTACAGCACGATACCCTCGGAATTCACCAACACCCGCCTTGTCGGTCGCAGTGTGTGGAACAGCCAATGGAAGCTCGTCATCCCGGCCAACACGCTGCTCAACAACGAACAGGATGCCCTCGACAAGTTTGTGCGCACGGTCACCGACATCCGGCTCTTCCTCCGCACCTACTCCAGCTCCGGCAACTGATGAAACGGAAGTTGATACTCCTTCTTGCCGCCGCTGCGGTTCTGGTCAGCGGCCTCGTGTCAATCCGGCAGCTGGCCCGTCGTCCGCAGCCGGCTGAGCTTCCCGTGGTGACCAAATCTGCCGGTCCCGGCCAAAGCGTCGCCATCACCCGCTCGCCCGAGGAAATTTTCCGGCGCGCGTTCTGGCGGCGCCCGACAGCGGCCGACCGCATCGTCCATGCCGATCGTCGCGAATGGTCCGACCACGATCAGGCCGTGCAACGCTGGCAATGGTTCCTCCAAGTCCGACCCAGTGCCGCTCTCCTCAGCACCCTGCGAGACCCCGCCACGTTTGGTCTCGTGCCCAGTGCCGCATCTGATTCTCCAATCAAACCGTCCTCCGCACCCGCTTGGTTTCCATCCGACGCGCAGTTGGCGGGCTGCGAAATTCTGCAAAGCCCGGCGGGCGGACTGACGGTCTATTACCAGGCAGCCGACAACGTGCTCTTCGCCACCGATGCCGGCCGCGGCTTCGCGCCACCCGTCACCCAAGTCGTCCGCCGGTGAATCTGATTTTCCCCCATGAGTCTCCGCTGCAAAATCACCGCTGTCCTTTTCGCCTTGGTGACCTCCCACCTCGCCGCCGGTGTCTCGCTCATCGGGCAAATCGGCCGCCTGCTCAGAGCTGATGCCGTAACCCAGATTCCCACCGGATCCCTCGTGCTCCTCGTGGCGGACACGGACAAGGTATCTCACCCCGGTCTCGTCAGCCCGCTCGGGACTATCCTCAGCGCGGGCCAATCTCTTGGCGGAACGTCCGGCGACCTGATCGTGGGCATCTATTCGGCGGGGGACTTGGGCAGCGGCATCGTAGGTGTGGATCTCGGAGGCACGACGCTTACCTACAGCGGTTTGCTCACGGCTGGAACTGAGCTATGGGTTTTGTGGTTCCCCTCAGTCTCCACGCGCGGCAGCCAGGTAGGAGGGGCTGTTCCCTACGGCGCCTATCGCTCCGGTGTCGTCGATATCGCCAGCGGCTCCGACATCGCCTTTGTCGCCCCGCCCGATGGCACGACCGTCTCGCTTTACGCCTATACGTCGAGTCTGGGCTTCGGCTTGGCCACAAATCCGGAATTGAGTGCCACGGCAATCACTAGGACGGTGGTGACCTATAGCGACTGGCAAGCCACTCGGTTCACGGCAGGGGAATTGGCCAACTCTACTATCAGTGGTCCGGCGGCCGACCCAGATGGCGACGGCTTGAGCAACCTGCTGGAGTATGCCGCCAATCTTGGACCCAAAGTGCCCGAAACAAACGGGCAGCCGGTCCTCGGCACGGGCGGCAGTGCGCTTACGCTCACCTACATCCGGCGCAAGGATGTCAGTGATCTCACCTACACGGTGGAGGTCTCGAACGACCTACAGACTTGGAACTCGGGCCCCAGCTATACCCAGGAATTTAGCGTTACCACCTTGGACACCCTGCGGGATCAAGTCGTGGCGAGGGATCTCACCCCGACCTCCAGCATCACGCGCCGGTTCCTGCGCCTGAGAGTTGACCAGACCGCTGGCACGACCGCGCACACCTTGCCCGTGGGGGCGATGCGGATCACGTTCGCCCCGGGCTTGCGGTATACCGGCATGCCGCTGGTCAATCCCGCCGTCGCGCGCGACGTGGTCGCCAGCAACACGGGCACCGTGCTGACTCTGGGCTACGCCGGGCGCAATCTCGGTGCGCTCTTGACGGCCGGGACGCCCTACTACGTCGAGCTCACGGGCGGTTCTGCCACGACCTACGTCGGGGATCGTTTCGAGGTGGATGTCACGGCGACGAAGGCGAGCGCGAACAACTCCATCACCGTCGTTGCCGGCGCAACCGGCAACACATTGAGCGCGCTGCCAGCAAACTCTACGCTGAGCGGTTACGCACTGGTCGTGCGGCCACATGTCACGCTGGGGCAGATCTTCGGCACCAAGAGCAATCCATTGATGCAGGGTTCCACCGTGCTGGCGAAAGCGGATCAAGTGCAGCTCCTCAACCGGCAAACCCAAGCCTTCGAGACTTATTATTTCCTGAGCAACACCTCGGGCAGCATCATGCAATGGGCCAAAGTCGGCGGTGGTTCGACCGTGCAGGACGGTCTGGCGGTCCCGGCCGGCGTGGGCATGATCGTGGTCCGCAACGCCGCCACCTCGACGAGCATGCTGTGGACAGGCGAAGTGCGGATGCACGGGTTTGCCCAGCCGTTGGTCGCGGGCAACAACCTTGTGAGCCAGCCGCTGCCCATCGATGCTTCACCCGTGTTGCGTTTGATGACGTATGCGCACGGCATGACTGGTTCCACGGTCCTAGCCCTGGCGGATAAGATCCAGATCCCGACCGCCGGAGCCATCAAGACCTATTACCTGATGCGCAACGCGAACGGCTCCATCGAACAATGGGCCCTGGTCGGCGGCGGCAGCACCAACTACACTGCCTCGCTCCTCTTCACCGCCGATGGCGCGGCCATCGTGAACAAAATCACGGCCAATCCTCACTACTACGTGCCTTTCTATCTCACACCATGAAGAAACAAGTCCTGCGCCTCGTTATTCCACTGTGCCTCGTCGTCGGCCGTCTGACGGCGGTTGAGATCAACTTCACCTCGCCGGCCCTTGAGATCGGCAAGATCAGCACCAACGCCGTGCTCACTACGGGCTTCACCTTCACGCTGGGCTCCTTTGGCGGGTTTACCCCCACTACTGGCAACGAAGCCCTTTGGCAGAGCAATTTCACCGCCCTGGGCTCAACTGCCTGGGGCACGGATTGGACGCAGTATTCAGGGACGGCCACGCTCGCATCGAACAATGCACCCTTTTCGACTTTAACCCAAGGGTATGTCTGGGGCTACAACAGTCAGGCGTTCATCACGGGCAGCGAGTGGGTTTTGCTTACGAATCCGGCCTGGTTGTTTCCACTGTATTCGGGAACCACCGTTGGTTGGGACTCCTTTGATACGGGCACCATCGCTATCGTTGGTTCCCTCTCCAGTTCGCTAAGTGCAGATCCCTATCTGCAGACGGCGAGCGTCGGCGCGATCCCCGAGCCCTCGACCTTTGCGGCACTGCTGGGTTTCGCCGCCATTGGCATTGCCGCCTGGCGTCGTCGTCGAGCGTAAGCTTGCGGCACATTGGTCAGGCTAAATCCGTCCGGCGCCGGGCGACCGAACTGCGGGAGCAGCGGCGCCGGTTGCTGGTCGATCAGGAACGAGCCCGGCAGGAATTGATCGCCGCGGATGCGATGGTTCTCGAAGAGCAGAAGATCCAGAAGAACCTTCAGCGTTTCGGAGAGGACCTGCCCAAACTGCCGCCGGCTCCGACTGGATGCGCGAGTGGACTTCACCAATGCGATGCGCGGTGAGATCGTAATCGTCACGCCCTTCAACCAGACCATCCGGCTGGATTCCAGAGTTCGGACCGTTCCGGTGCCCAAGCCGCGGACGGTCGTTGAACATGCCACGGTCAGAGCTCTGAAATGGCGCCCGAGGACTTTGGTCCCGAATAGGCGGCCCCGCGGACGGGGCCCCGCCGCTCCATCGGCTAGCCGGGACGGGGGAGCATTTACTTGTTTTCAATCCTATGCGTGCTACCGTCCCTCCATGATCAAGGACCGCAACAACCAGCCGTTGACCCACCCCGGGGTCGCGCCCGATCCCTTTCAGGATCGGCGGGCAGTGTTGCATCAGCTGCCTGCGAGGGAGCGACTCTCCGAGATCAACACTGACCTACAAGCACTGGCGCAAAATCCGACCGCAGCGGTGACCTTCCACCGCAAGAAGCTTTTGCGGATGCATGATGCTGCGCGACTGGAGGCAGGGCTGACATCTCCGGCCCAACTGCAGCGGGAGAATTCCCCCGTCGCCCGGATGGATTTTTCCCAAGCGCAAATTGTGTGGAAGCCACGCGCGCATGTCAGCGCCTGAGTCCACCGTCCCGGAAGAGTTCAACGACATCTTCCGGCAGGGCGTGCTGGTTGTCGGTGGTCATGCTGTAAATCTTTGGGCGTCCTACTACGCGCACCGCGGCGACCGCCAGCTCGCGGCCTATGCCCCTTTCGTCTCCAAGGACGCCGACATTCATCTCCGGGACAAGGAAATGGCGATGGGGGTGGCTGCCGCGGCGGGCTGGAGTTTTCGGGACAATCCCGAAGTGCGATCGCCCGTTCTTGGCCAGATTGTGATGGTTCGTTCAGGCAAGGAGCTAA
>JBIJCX010000470.1:0-5659 GCA_044344465.1 Opitutaceae bacterium | reverse complement strand
CCACGGCTTTTTGCAATTTTTGCGCCGCGGCTCAAATTTGACCACTCGCCACTATCGGTACCTTTGCCAGATCGAGGACCCGCAAGAACGGCGGACACTCCAGGCAGTGGCGGAGGCCAAAGGCTGGAACTCGGATGAGCTCGAAGATCGTGTCCGCCAGCCAATCTCGGTGGCGCCGGCGATGGTGAGGAAAGCGCGAACGGCAGCGTGGCGGTTGCCGGATCGAAACCAAAGCTCCTCACGCCGAAGCGCGGCACGCCGGGACTTTTCCTGGTGGTGGCGAGGGGCGGCCGCCTCGCCCTCGATCTTGGGTTCAAGCTGTATCGGCCGCTCGACGCCGATACGGTCCGGCGCTTGAAGCTGACGCCCGGCTCGATCGTGTGTGTCGAGGGCGACGCGCTTGCGCGCGACGACACGGCGACGAAGGCCGACCTCTTTACGTACCGCGCCGCCGACGTGCGCGTGGTCGATGGCGACACGCTGGCCGCGACGATCGCGCTGCCGCCGGACGAGATCGACAAGAAGTTCCGGTTGCGCGGGATCAACTGCCCGGAAATGGACACGGACGGCGGCAAGGCGGCGCGGCGCTTCGTCCAGGCGCTGATCGATCCGGCGGTGACGGTCACGCTCGTCACGACCAAGCCCGACAAGTACGACCGCTACCTGGTGGATGTATATATTGAGACGAAGACGGGCGAAATTATTTTTCTGAACAACGCGCTGCTGGAAAGCGGCCACGCCGTGCGCAGCGACGGCAGCCGGTCGGCGGACGGGCCTGTGTAGCAGCGCAGGAAGATTTTCAGACGATTCATTCAAACGGGGACAGGGCATCCGGCATTCGCCGGATTGGGTGCGCCGGGATTCGTCGCGTGGCGCTGGCGGAAACGGCAGCTGAGCTGATGGCGCTGAAGCGAGGGTCGAAGGTATCAGGGCGGCCGACCCCATGGATTGCGACCGGTTTGTCATTCATTAGATGACAAGGGAAACCTCCTGCCGGGGAGCCGCTCATGGGGGCGGTGCGCTCGGACAGAGGCGCGGCGAAATCCAGGCCAATCCTTTGTTGTCACGCCTCGCCGCTTCGTCACCTTCAGCCGTCGTCGTCGACACACCATGGCTACACCCTCCGGTTCCTCCCGCTTCGAACCCTTCATCGCCCCGGAAACCCGGATGCTCGAGTTCACCGCGCGGGCGGTGATCACCGGCGCCGTGCTCGGGATGATCTTCGGAGCTTCGTCGCTCTACCTTGTCCTCAAGGTTGGGCTCACGGTGAGCGCTTCGATTCCCGTGGCGGTCATCTCGCTGGCGATGTTTCGCGGACTGTCCAAAGCCGGGCTGCGCGACTCGACCATTCTGGAAAACAACATCACGCAGACCGCGGGCTCGGCCGGGGAGTCGATCGCGTTTGGCGTCGGGGTGACGATGCCGGCGATCCTGATTCTCGGTTTCGATCTTGAGCTGACGCGCGTGATGCTGGTCGGCCTCCTGGGGGGCATGCTCGGCATCCTGATGATGATCCCGCTGCGCCGGGCTTTGATTGTAAAGGAGCACGAGACGCTCAAATACCCCGAGGGTACAGCGTGCGCCGCGGTGCTGCGGGCGGGGGCCAACGCGGCCGATCGCGCGGCCGCGTCACCATCGGCGCAGGCGGAAATCCGCGCGGCCGAGGCGGCGGGGCTGGGCGCGTCGCCGGGAGCCAAGGTGATCTTCGCCGGTTTCGGGCTCGGGTTGGTTTACAAGACGCTGAACGTCGCCTTCAAGGGTTGGAAGGACGTGCCGGAAAAAATTTTCGGCGCGCCGCTCAAGGCCGGCTCGGTCAGCGCGGAAATTTCGCCCGAACTCCTCGGCGTCGGCTATATCATCGGTCCGCGCATCGCCTCGATCATGTGCGCCGGCGGCGTGTTGAGCTACCTGCTGCTCATCCCGTTGATCAAGTTCTTCGGCGAATCACTGACGGCGCCGCTCGCGCCGGGGACCATCCTGATTCGCGACATGGGGCCGAATCAAATCCGCGGCGCCTATATTCTCTACATCGGCGCGGGCGCAGTGGCGGCGGGCGGGATTTTCAGTCTCATCCAGTCGGCGCCGACGATTTGGCACGGCATGAAGGAGGGCTTGGGCGGATTGAGATTTTGGGGGAATGGAAGCGCGGTGGGGGCACCGCGCCCCCAACAAGACCCGCATCCAACGACCACCCCGCGGACGGATCGAGATCTCTCGATGAAATTTGTGGCGATCGGCGTCGTCGTGCTGCTGCTGGCGATCACGTTCGCCCCCACGCTGGAGATGAACGCGCTCGGGGCGCTCCTGATCGTCGTATTCGGTTTTCTGTTTGTGACCGTTTCCTCGCGGCTCACGGGGGAGATCGGATCGTCCTCGAACCCGATCTCGGGCATGACGGTCGCGACGCTGCTCTTCACCTGCCTGATTTTCCTGCTGGTGGGCTGGACGGGCGGGCGACACTACGTGACCGCGCTATCGGTCGGCGCGATTGTCTGCATCGCGGCTTCGAATGGCGGCACGACCTCGCAGGATCTGAAGACCGGCTATCTGCTCGGGGCGACGCCCAGGCTCCAGCAGTGGGCCATAATCGCGGGGGCGGCACTGTCGGCGGTGTGCCTCGGGCCGATTCTGCTAAAGCTCAACGACGCCGCCATTGTGTACGTCCCCGCGGCCCAGGTGGCGCCCGCCGGTCTGAGCACCGAGGCCGGGAAGTTGAGCAAACGCGAAACCCTTACCGGCCCGCAGGCGCGCGGCGATGCAGCGAGTTATCTCGTCTGGCAGAAGACCGATGAGCAGGGCGGACCAGCGGGAAAATATCTCGTCAACGCGGAGGGTCGCGCGGTGTGGCTGGTGGATCCGGGCATCAACGGCGCCTACAACACGCGCCCCGACGGCACGACGGTGCGCAAGTTCGACGCGCCAAAGGCGACGCTGATGTCGTATATCATCAAGGGCATCCTCGATCGCAAACTGCCGTGGGCGCTCGTGTTGCTCGGCGTGATGATCGCGGTCACCCTGGAGATGTCGTTCGTGCCCGCGCTCGCGTTTGCGGTGGGCGTGTATCTGCCGCTGTCGGCGTCGTCGCCGATTTTCATCGGCGGACTCGTGCGCTGGCTGGTGGACTGGCAGATGCGCCGCCACGCGAACCGCGCCCACCTCACGGCGGATGAGCACGCGGCGGAGAGCGACAAGAGCCCCGGTGTGCTGCTGGCCTCCGGCTACATTGCGGGCGGGGCGATCGCGGGCATCATCATCGCGTTTCTGGCCGGGGTGCTCGATCAATTCGACGCCGCGCTGGCGAAATGGTCGACGGCGCACAATCCGCTGTTCGAGGGGCCGCACGCGGACGCGTTGTCGCTGATCCCGTTTGCGGTGATTTGCGTGGTGCTGTACCTGGTGGGGCGGGAAAAGCTGCTGGCGCCGAAAAGAACATGATTCTTTGGCCACAGATTTCATCGATCTACCAGGGTTCAGTCCTTCGGCCCCGATAACCCAATCACTCAAAGTGCTGGCTTACTGTGGGCATCTTTTCCCAAACCGCTTGGAACCGCTAATCTTCGCTAATCGTTGGAATCAAAGGCCAGTGATGCCGGGTGTGCTTCGTCTAATCGACGAAGAGCGAACGCAGCAGGTGGCTTCTGGAATTCTATTTGCGGAGATTAGCGAAGATTAGCGGTTAAAACTGGCTTGGTTGATTTGGCTGCGGCGTCTCCGCGCTGCGCAAATGGGGGGAAAAATTATTTGGAGCGGTCGTTGCGGGATCGCCACGCTGGGAAATCTGTGGTCAACCTTTCCCTGCATCCATGACTGACGATCGCGAAACCATCCTCTCCCGCGTCCGGGGCGCGCTGGCGCCGCTGCCGGGGCGCGCGGCCCTGCCCGATTACGATTCCGAGATCGCCGTGATGCGACAGATGATCGCCGGCCGCGATCTGGTGGAACTGTTCGCCGAACGCATCAAGCGGGTGAACGGACTCGCGCTCACGGGCCCCGCGGCGCTCGTCGCTTACCTGCGCACGGGCGGCTGGAGGCACGGCTACTGCGATCCGGCGCTCTGGCCGCATCTGGCGCCGTATTTTGGCGCGGAGTTCACGGTCGAGTTGGAATTCGATCGCACCCGCGTGGACGCGTACGCGTTTGGCATCACGCGGGCGGCGGGTGCGATCGCGGAGTCGGGCACGATCATCCTGCACGATGCGACGACCTCGCGGCGGCTCGCGGCGCTGGCCCCCTGGGTGCACGTCGCGTTGGTGGAGCGGGCCGCGATTTTCGCGGACTTGCCGCAGGCGGTCGCCGCCCTCGGCCACGATCGCAACGTCATCTGGTGCACGGGCCCGTCGAAGACGGCGGATGTCGAGGGCATCCTGATCGAGGGCGTCCACGGGCCCGGCGTGCAGATCGCGCTGATTGTGTAGGTGCGCTGGAGAATTCCCGGGGTCTCCCGGGAATTCTCAGGGATCGAGGTCGTACACTTCCACCAGCGCGATGCCGGTGGCGTTGGCCACGCCGGAGACGACCACGGTGTAAGCGCCGGGCGGGAGTCGCACCAGCACCGCCGCATCGCTGCTGGTGGCCGACAGGTTGAAGGCGCCGGCCTGACTGAAGGCCGCCTGCAGCGTGGCGGTGCCGCCCCAGTTGTCGCTGGCCGCGATCGCGGTGCTCCCGCCGAGTGGAACGAGGGAGAGTTGCGGATCCGTCAGCACGCCGGAAACGCGAAAAGCGCCGGTCCCTGCGACTGCGATCAGGGCAGGGGGTTCCGGCGCTTGGGAGTGAAGTGGATTTATACTTCGATTTAGCGAGGGGAAGTTCCTGCGGGCGGGAGCGGCCGATACTCATCGGCGGTGAGCTTGCCGTCGCCATTGAGGTCGAGCGCTTTCAGGCTCGCCGTGGCGTTGGTGATTTCGGCCGCGGAGAGGGCGCCGTCGGCATTGGCATCGAGCGCGAACATGATCGGATCGAGCGGGCGCTGGTGATCGCTGTCGGCGGGCGGGGCGGGACGATCGGCGGGCGGGGCGGGGCGATCGGCGGGCGGCGCTGGGCGCGCCGGGTGGAGTTCGTCGGCGGAAACGGTGCCGTCGGCGTTGGCATCGAGCGTCCGGAGGCTCGAGGGCGCGCTGGCGAGTTCGGCGGCGGAGAGCTCGCGATCCTGGTCGGTGTCGAGGATGCGAACAACGGGATGGCCGAAACCGCGGCCATGCCCACCGGGACCACCGGGACCGCCCCGACCGCGACCGCGCGGCGCATCGGTGGACGTTTGGGCGGAGGCCGCGACGGCGACCAGGGCGGGCAGCACGACGGCGAGGCCGAAGGCGACGGTGAGCGGGAATCCGATGGCGAGGAGGCGAGGGCAATTTTTCATTTTAATGCGATTCACCCCGGCGACCGCCGCCATCCGAAGGGACAGCGGAGAAAACGGCCGCGCGAGTGAACGGGAGCGATTAAACACCCGCCGTGTTTGGATTTGATGTGGCGTAACGGGAAATTTGTTACGCTCGTGTAAAGCCGGCTCACGCCGCGGCGTGGGCGCTGGCCGGGGTGCCCCAGCGATCGGCGCCGGCCAGGCGGGTCTCGGTGGCCTCGCCGACAAACGAACGCAGATACGGCCGAATCCGATGCAGCCGGGCCTTGACCGCGCCCAGCGTGAGTCCGTGGCGGACGG
>JBIJCX010000469.1:0-5675 GCA_044344465.1 Opitutaceae bacterium | reverse complement strand
AACAGGGGCAATTGCGCTTGCGGCATACCGGGCGCGATATGCGCACCCAGCGCCGTCGGCCAGTCAAAACGGCCCGACCCAATTCCTCGAGCCCCGTCGCACACGGGCTCGGATCAGGAGGTCTGAGGCTGGAGGAGTGCCATTGACCAGCGGGGATGGCCGTTTACGTGCCAGGACCATGGCCAACTGACGGCACATGAGGCGATACTCCTCCGTGAGCCGTTCCCGGCAGAACGGATCGATGAGGGCGACGATGGCGTCGTGCTGCGGTTGCAGGTTGGCGGGGATGGATTCCATGGGAAAGTGCCGCTGAAGACCTTGAATGCCCAAACTCGTTGTGAACAGGTCTTGTTTTTTTGAGAGTCCGAAATTCTCGTTGTTTGAAGCGGAGCCGCAGTAGAGATGAAATCCGGGTGGGGCACGCGGTGCCGCTCCCCACTGGTCATCCGAATCTCGGAGCGGTCCATGAAGACGATAGGAAAGCCGCGGCGAACTTGCCACTCGCTGACCTGCGCGCATACTCTGCTCCCATGGAAACCGCCGCGCCTCCGCTGCAGATATCGGTCGAGGACTACCTCAAGTTCGAGGCCGACGGGCAGGTGCGGCACGAGTATATCGGCGGGCGCACCCACGCGATGGCGGGCACGAGCGAGCAACACAACCTGATCGCCGGAAACGTGTTCAATGCGTTTTTCAACCATCTGCGGGGCGGGCCGTGCAAAACCTACATGGCCGATTTCAAGGTGCGGCTCGAAATCAACCGCGAGGACATTCTCTACTACCCCGACGTGATGGTAGCCTGCGTGCGGGACGGCGTGGAGAAATATTACCTGCGTTACCCGAAAATTATCGTGGAGGTTCTGTCCGAATCAACCGAGGCAATCGACCGGCGCGAAAAACTGCTCAACTATCCGACCATTTCCACGCTCGCCGAATACGTGCTCATCGCGCAGGACACCCGGGAGGTGACGGTGCACCGGCGCGAGGAACAGTGGCGGCCGGTGCTGCTCACCCTGCCGGAGGCACTCGTGGAGTTCCGCTCGATCAAACTCACCTTGCCCCTCGCGCAGATTTACGAAGGCGTGTGGTAGGAGCGTGGGGGGCAGGCGATTTCGCGCGCAGTCGAACTCGTCGGGGTCCGGCCAAATTTTTACAGGTTCGGTTACAATCCCCTGCCAGCAGACTCCTTCAAAATCGCCCCGCATGAACCGACTGACGATCGTCTTCGCCGTCCTCGCCGCCACTCTGAACGCCTTTGCCACGGCCGGGCCGGCCGGCACGCGGCGCGTGAAGCTGCTCAACTATCCGGATTGTATCGAGCTGGCCAATGCCGACACGATTGTGGTGCTCGGCCATTACGCCGGCGGGCGGGTGCTGAAATATGCCTGGCGCGGCAAGGATGCCCTGTTCCTCAGTCCGGAAGAGGCGAACTGGCAACCCAACCAGCCGATCGGGAGCCGGGCCATCACCGCGGGCCGGTTCGATATCGGTCCGGAGAATTTGATTCCCAAGCGCGAGGTGCTGTGGTCCGGCGCCTGGACGGCGGAGATCATCGGGCCGCGCGCCGCCCGGCTCATCAGCCAGCCCGACGCGGCGACCGGGGTGCAATTGGTGCGCGAGTTCCGGCTGGCCGCCACCGGCTCCCATCTCGCCTGCACGCAAATCATCAAGAACGTTTCCCAGGAAACCAAGGAGTGGTGCCATTGGAGCCGCACGTTTGCGCTGCATGGCGGCATCGGCGTCGTGCCGCTTTCCGCGGGCAGCAAGTTTCCGCACCGCTATGTCATGTATCAACCGGGCCGCGACCCCGCGATCCTGCTGCGGCCGGTCGATCCGAACATCCGGTCGCGCGAGGGGTTCATCGAGGTGCTGGGGCCGCCGGCGTTTCCGAAGCTCGGCTTCGATTCGCATGCCGGCTGGTTTGCCTACCAGATGCCCAATGACCTCGCCTTCGTGAAGCGGTACGCGACGTATCCGGATCGGGTTTACAACGAAGTCGCCGGCCTGACGATTTCCATCTGGTACCCGAAGTCCGAGCAGACGGCCGCGGTGGAACTGGAGCCCATCGGACCGCGCGAACGGCTCGCGCCCGGGGAGACGGCGAGCTTCACGGAAGACTGGTGGTTGCTCGAGAATCCGTTTCCGCAATCCGGCGGGCAGCTGGACTTGAAAAAGCTCGCGGCCAAGGTGGAACGCGAGACCCGGTAGGGCGGAGTTGCCAGCCAGAGCTCGGAGCGGGGCCAAGGACAACGGAAGATGATGGCCCACGGAACACACGGAAGACACGGAAACGGAGGGTTCCCGCCCGAAGTATGCCAGAGGCGATCCTTGAATGGGTTCCGTGTCTTCCGTGTGTTCCGTGGGCCACTGGTTTGAATGCCTTGGAGATCTCGTCGGCCAATTGGTTCCTGCGATATCAAACCCCCCGAAGCCCGTTGAGTTTTTCGTTCCGCCGCCCTCCGCTGAGACGATGCCCACGCTCCGTCGTCTCGCTCCCCGCCTGCTGACCGGGCTTTGCTACGGGGCCATGATGAGCCTGTCGATTGGGCTCAATCTCGTGCCGGTGTTTTTGACGACCCTCGGTGCCGTGTACGGAGGCGCCGGCGGGCTCACGCAGGAACAACTCGGGCGGCTCGGCGCGATCACGTTCGCCGGGCTGGCGATTGGCATCCTGGTGACCGGGCCGCTCGCGGACCGCTGGGGCCCAAAACCGTTTGCGCAGCTCGGCAATGCGCTGGTGGCGGCGGGCCTCGGTGCCGCGGCGTTTGCCCCGAACTACGTCACGCTCGGCGCCGCGCTTTTCCTGCTCGGATTCGGGGCGGGCATACTCGACATGGTGCTGAGTCCGATCGTGGCCGTGCTCAATCCGGAGCGTCGCTCAGCCGCGATGAACTGGCTGCACTCATTCTATTGTGTCGGTGCGGTCGTGACGGTGCTGGCGGGCACGCTTGTGCTGCGCGCGGGTTTTGGCTGGCGCACGGGCTGTCTCGTCCTGCTCCCGCTCCCGGCCGGGCTGTTGGCTGCGTTTGCGCCGCTGCGGTTTCCCGCGTTGACCGGAGCACGCGGCCGGACGTCGGTGCGCGCGCTGCTCCGCCGCGGCTGGTTTTGGGCGGCGCTGGCGGCGATTTTTCTCGGCGGCGCCACGGAAGCCGGCCTGGCGCAGTGGCTGCCGGCCTACGCAGAAACAGCGCTCGGCTATCCCGCGTGGATCGGGGGCGCGGCCTTGCTGCTTTTCTCCCTCGCGATGGCCGTCGGCCGCATGGTCGTGGGCGCCGCGGGCACCCGGGTGAACCCGTTTCACCTGATGGCGTGGTGCTGCGGGCTCTCGGTGCTGCTGCTGCTCGGCGGATCCTTCCTGCCGGTGCCGGCGGTGGCGCTCGCCGTCTGTATCGCAGCGGGTATTACGGGAAGCTGCCTGTGGCCGACGATGCTGGCGGTGACGGCCGACCGCTACCCGGACGGCGGCGCGAGCATGTACGGCGTGCTGGCGGCCTTCGGCAACGCCGGCGGCATCGTCATGCCATGGGTGGTGGGCGTGATTGCCGACTGGCGCGATTTGCACTGGGGGCTCGCGATCTCCGCCCTCGCGCCCGCCACCATGCTGCCGCTCGTGCTGGCGCTGCGGTCACCCGCGCCGAAAGCCGGCGACTGAGGGGTGCTGCGGACCGGCTACGGCACGGCCTGCATCGAGGTGATGAAGGCGTCGGCCTCCTTGATAGATTTCGAGATTTGTAACCCAGGGGTCGCAACACCACGCCCAAACCGGGCGGTCGTTTTGGCGCGAGTGGCGGCCGGAACCGGCCCAAATCCGGATCCCAATCAGTTTGACCTCCGGCGCCGCCGCAGTCGCAGCTAGAATCCTTGAAAACCGAAACTCGTTGTGAACAGGTCAAGTTTTCTTCCCGGTCTCTTGGTCCCTTGGTCTGAGGCTCCGCCTCACCAGTCCTGCGATGCTCCGAGGTCGTGAGGTGCCTTGACTCGCAATATGGTATCACCACGATACTGAAAATGCCGCGCAAAGTCCGCCAGTTGATCGCCGATTTGGAACGGGCAGGCTTTGTCAATCGCGGCGGCAAAGGCAGCCACCGCAACTACATTCACCCGCAAGGCTTGCGCATCACCGTTTCCGGGCCACCCGGGGCCGACGCCCGCCATTACCAGGAAAAACAAGTCCGGTGTCGCATCGAGGAATCTCAGAAATGAAGCCCACACCCAATCAGATCAAAACCCAAGCCCGTCGCTACCTCAAGGTGGTCGAATGGAGCGACGAGGATGGCGTCTACATCGGCAGCGCTCCGCCGATCATCGGACAATGCTGCCACGGCGACACCGAGACCGAGGTGTTGAAAAAGCTCAGCGTTATCGTCGAAGAATGGGTGGAAGTCTTCTTGCGCGATGGCCGGCCGCTACCTGCGCCCGCCGCCGGGCGGACTTTCAGTGGCAAATTTCTGGTGCGAGTGTCGCCTGAGATTCACCGTAAGGCTGCGCTCAAGGCCCAAGCCCGCGGTGAGAGCTTGAACCAGTTCGTGGCTGAGGCCATCGCGAGCGCGTAGCCGACGCCCACTCACTTCTTTATCGCCAGCTCCGCGAGATAGACGGCGGTGAACGGCTTTCCGTCGGGGCCCTTTTCGTGCGTGGAGTACCACGACACCAAGCCGCGGCCGTCGTCGAGTTCCACGAAGCCGGGATACGAGTTGTCACCCCCGCTGGGGAGTTCCGCGAACGGGATCAGATTGGTGCCGTCCAGCCACATGAAGGACGTGACCGCCTTGCCCTCCGGACCGGCGCGCCGCCGGCCGCCGACGACGAAACGGTCGCCCCAGCGCGCCAGCATCGGGCCGCCGATGTAGCCGGACAGGTTCTGGCGCGTCCAGTCCACGTAGGGCGGCCGCGTCCGGCCCAGAATCGCGTAGGCATTGTTGGTCCGGCTGACGGTGAGCAAGGTGCCGTCGGGCTGGAACAACAGCGCGGTTTCGTTGCCTTCCGTCTCCTGGATGAACGAACGGAACCGCCACGTGAGGCCGTCGTCGCTCTCGAGCAGCGCCGCCTCCATGGTGGTGCGATCCGCGCCGGGGATGTGCCCGCGCCAGCGGCGGGCGCAGAGGTAGGCCTTGTCGCCGAACGCGGCCGCCCGCCAGATATAATGACCGTAGGTGCCTTCGAGCGCCTGCGCCTTGGCCCAGGTCGTGCCGTCGGCCGTCCAGGTGGCGTAACCGTAATGGGCATTCCATTCCGTGCCGCGGATGCGCTCCTTGCCCACATAGGCGGCCCCTGTGTAGACGAAGAGCTTCCCCTTGAAGATGAGGAAATGCGGATCGCGGGTGTCGCGCTCGGCGACCGAGAAACGATGCACCTGGCGCCAGGTCTTCGTGTCATCGCTGGTGAGCACGACGACGGAGCCGCTGGGGAAGACGCCGTGGCCCTCGGGCGAACTGCGAAACGTCAGCCAGAACTTGCCGCGCCAGCGGACCAGATCGGTGAAGGCGTTGTGCTCGCCGTTGTGGAAGGCGCGGCGGATGTTCTCGACGCGCACCGCCGGCATTTCGGCGCCGGCGAGCGAGGGCAGATAATGTCCGGCGGACGCGACCGCCAGCAGGACGGGAAGGATCAGGCGGCGCAGGCCCCCGACCGATGCGGGATGATTCGATTTCATATAAACGTTGGCGTGATCGGGG
>JBIJCX010000468.1:0-5687 GCA_044344465.1 Opitutaceae bacterium | reverse complement strand
CGCTGATGGCGCCGTGCGAGTGACCGCAAAAGACGCCGGCACGTGGACCTTCCGGGGCGATTTCGTGGTGCTCGTGACCACGGCCGACCCGAAGCCCGCGATGCGGCCGGGCAATATCCCGCGCGTGTCCTACAATCTTCTCACCTGGCAGACGCCCACGACGCCGGCCGGGACCGCGCTCAAAACGGTCAAGCGCTCCGCCGCGCAAGGGGGCGATGGCTTCGACGACAAAATTCTCGGCGGCGATACCCAGCAGCGCACCGCCGACCTCTTCGCCGCCGCGCCGCCCACGCGCGTCCGCGCCACCGCGGTCACGCGCGACGGCGCCGCACTCCGCTTCGGCTTCGCGGAGCAACCCGACTTCACCCTCGCCGCCACGCTCACGTTGCCGGCGGGCGACGCCGAGCCCGTGCTCGCGTTCACGCTCACGCCGAAGCGCGCCGCCTGGTTCTCGGTCGGCTACACCGGGGCCCCGGCCTTCGCCCCGGCCGAACTCGCCGGGAACTGGCAGCCTTTCATCTGGCAGGAAAAGCGTTTCCCCGACCGTTCGTACCTCACGCCGGCCTTCGAATGCTCGCTGCCCGCGACCTTCGCCCGCCGCGGAAACGTCACCCTGGGCGTGGTCGTCGATGCCGACGAATTCCCCTTCGACCCGCTGCCGCTGCTCGACAACAGTCGCTTCGGCGTCGCGCTGCGCAACGCGGCCGGCGAGGCCCAGCCGATGGTCTTCGCGCCGATGCTCGGCGGGGCCGAGTCGAAGCGCGCGTCCGGCCAGGCTTTCACGTTCAAGCTTCGCCTTTTCACCGGCGCGGGCGACATCACCACCGCGTACGAGGCCTTGGCGCGCCGGCTCTACGGCTTCCGCGACTATCGCCGCAACGCCATCGCGTCGCTCAACGAGACCCTGGACAACATGATCGACTACGGGATGAGCCGCTACAGCTGGTTCATCGAAGAACTGAAGGGCTGCTCCTATTCGACCGACGTCCCCGGCGCGGTGAAGAACGTCTCCTCGCTCAATCCGCTCAACCTCGCGCTCGTCACTGACGACGAGGAAATCTTCCAAAAGCGCGCCTACCCGATCGTCGAGTTCATGCTCTCGCGCGAAAAATTTCTTTTCTCCCTCGACCCGAAGCAAAAGATCCAGAGCCCTTCGCGCGCCTTGCTCGGCCCCTGCGCGCCCGTCAGCGAACTCGCCACGCTTTACGGCATCACCCACGGCGCCTCGCCGGTGTTGGGTCGGCTGGCCAAACAGATGCTCAGCCGGAATCGCACCCTCAATCTCGACGACGTCGCCGAGGGTGGCAGCTGGCAGAACCAGCTCGGTGTTTCGCTCGCCACCGGCGACGCCACGCTGCTCGCCGCCGCCCGCCGCGGCGCCGACGCGTATCTGGCAACGCGTGTCGACCGCCCGGCCACCGGTTTCGACGACGGTGGCATGTTTTTCTGGATCGGTTTCGCCCCGAAATGGATCGATCTTTTCCGGCTCTACGAGGCCACCGGGGAGTCGCGCTACCTCGACGCCGCGCGGCAGGGTGCACGGCAGTATACGATGTTCACCTGGATGGCCCCGCGCATCCCCGAAGAAGACGTGACCGTGAATCCCGGCGGCAACGCCCCCGTCTACTGGTATCTCAAGAGCAAGGGCCACACGCCGATGACGGCTCCCGAGGAGAGAGTGCCCGCATGGCGTGTCTCCGAAATCGGCCTCAACCCGGAGTCGTCGGGCACGATGGCGGGCCATCGCGGCATCTTCATGGCGAACTACGCCCCGTGGATGCTGCGCATCGCCGCCCTCACCGGCGACACACTGCTCCACGATGTCGCCCGCTCCGCCGTGGTCGGACGCTATCGCAATTTTCCCGGCTACCACATCAACACCGCGCGCACGACGATCTACGAGCGCGCCGACTACCCGCTGCGCGACCACAAGGCACTCAGCGTGAATTCATTTCATTATAACCACATCTGGCCGCACATGAGCATCCTCGTCGACTTCCTCGTCACGGATGCCTTCGCGCGCTCCGGTGGAAGAATCGATTTTCCCGCCCACTTCATCGAGGGCTACGCCTACCTGCAGAGCAAATTCTACGGCGACCGCCCCGGAAAGTTCTTTGATCGTGACGATGCCGTGCTCTGGCTGCCGCGCCGACTGATCAAGAGCGGCTCCGTCGAGATCAACACGCTCGTCGCCCGCGGCCGCGACCGCCTCTACCTCGCGTTCACGAATCAGTCCGCCGAGCCAGTAACGACCGAGGTCGCCCTTAGCGCCGCGATCCTGCCGCAACTTTCCGGCCGGACCCATCGCACGCGCGTTTTCCGCGACGGCTCCGCCACCGAACTCCGCGACGGTCGCCTGACTGTGACCGTGCCGCCGATGGGACTCACGGCCATCGAGGTTGAAGGCCTCGCGGTTACGCCCAAGTTTCAGGACCGCCTCGTCGGCGCCCGCGCCGCCGACGCGTGGCGCCGGGATCACGTCGAGCTGCCGTTTGGCGGCACCCACGCGATGATCCTCAACTTCGGTCCCGCCGCGACGACCGCCTACGTCTATCTCCAGGCCGATGAAGCGCAGTTCCGCCAAGTCGCCCTCACGTACGCGATCGCCGGGCGGCGTACGACGCTCACCGATACGGCGTATCCCTTCGAGTTCACGGTGCCGGTGCCGGCGGGCGCGGACATGTTTGAGTTTGAAGTGCAGGGGGTGACGCCCGACGGCCGGACGCTGGCATCGGATCCGGCCTCCCTGCAGCGCTGATTTTTGGGGACACAAGCGGGGTCCATTTCGCCCCGCCACATCCGGACCGGACGAGGAGACTGCGTCTCACCTGTCCGTGGTCACTCCACGACTCTCTGGCGGCACCCACCGCCCGGGAAACAGCATGATGCGCGGCAGATCAGGCGCGCCGGTTTCATTGGCGTTCAGTTGCGCCACGACGAGATCGATCGCGTGGCCGGCAACACGATCGTAGCATTGATCGATGCCGCCCATGGCACGGGGCGTCTGCTCGCTCCAATAGAGCGTGACAATCGGCAGTCGCAGCTCCCGCGCGACCACCCGCACCCCACGCAGCTCGAGCAAGTCCGTGGTGCTGACGATCATCGCGTCAGGTCGTACTTTGCGCAGCCACGCGCCCACATCCGATTTATCGTCGCGCGCCAGTACCCGCATGAAGGATCGCGCGGCCGCCGGCTTGGGGTAGTGGGCCAGAAACGCGGCTTCCCAGGCGTGCTTTCCGCGCTCGTTGCTGGTGGCTTCAATCAGGGCCGCCGGCCGGCGAAGGCCGAGTTTCGCCAGTTCCAGCAGCACCGTGCGCATGGCGAGGAAATGATGATGCCCGGCGTGGTGCAGCTCGGGCGTCCAAGTTACGTTGCCGATCACGGCGGCGGCAAAATGTCGCCAGTCCCACTCCAGATGCAGCGCGTTCTCGCCGGTCATGATCGGTGAAAGCACGACACCGACAATCCCACGTGCCCGCAGGATTTGCTCAAGCCGCTGATCGGTCATGCCGGGTTCGTTCGTGAAGAACTGCTCCAGTTGGAAGCCCATCTGGTGCGCGCGTTCGCTGGCCCCGCGATGGACGTCGCGCAGGAACGGATCGCGCTTCGCCTCCGCGCGGCTCGTATGCACCCACACAAACGCAATGCGCTCCGCGTACTCGCGCGCGTGCGCCCGCCGGATGTGCGCCATCAGGGTCGAGACCCGCGGGTTCGGCCGGTAGCCGAGTTCGCGCGCCGCCTGCTGGATGCGTTCGCGGGTTTCGGCCGGGATTTTCGGGTGGTTGCGCAACGCGTAGGACACGCTCGCCTTCGCCACGCCCGCCCGCACGGCGATCGCCTCCAGTGTGATCACGGGCTTTGGGGTCGAGTCCACGGTGAACAGGTTCACCAACCGGGCCGTTGCCTGCAACCCGGATTGCACAGAACACATGCACCGGCTGATCGACACTCGCGATCGCGCCACCCCGTTGTCCCAAAACCGCCGCACCTGATGCCAATGAAAACCCATCGCCACGCTTGCCTCGTTCCCGCCCTGCTGGCCGCCCTCGCGTTGACTGCCGGCCCGCTGACCGCCCAGACCGCCAGCCCGGCACTCGCCTCCGGATCGCAGCCACCCGAGGACGCCATTCTCCTGCCGGAATTCACCATCACCTCGGAGGCCGAGACCGGCTATGCCGCGACCAACTCCATCAGCGCCACCAAGATCGCGACCGAGTTAAAGAAGATGCCCGTGTCGATCGACGTCATTACCGAGCAGCTCTTCAAGGACTACGGGCTCACCGAGGTCTACGACATGATCAGCCTGTCCCCTGGCGTGCAGAGCTCGCAGCGCGCGGCCACCCGCAACGAGGAGAGCTACACCATCCGCGGCTTCACCACGTTCTTCAGCGCGCGCAATGGGAATACCAACCTCCGCAGCTACGACTCCGCCAACGTCGCCCGCGTCGAAATCGTCAACGGCCCCGCGTCCGTCCTCTACGGTCAGCTCGATCCCGGCGGCGTCGCCAACACCATCACCAAGCAGCCTTCCGCCAAGGCCGCCACCAACGTCAAACTCGACGTCGGTTCCTGGGCCTACTACCGCGCCGAGTTAGGCACCACCGGCCCCCTCAACCGCGCCGGCACCTTTGCCTACCGCCTTGACGCCTCCTTCCTCGACCGCGACGGCTACCGTGACTTCGACGAGCAAAAAAAGACCTTCCTCGCCCCCGCCGTCCGCTGGTCGCCCCGCAAGGGCACCTCGGTGCTCCTCGACGCCGAGTTCGTCGACATGGATCTCACCGGCACCGCCAACTGGCCGCGCTACAACAACCGCGTCGTCACGCCGTTCATCGTGAAGTTTGCCGACATGGTGCCGCGCACCTGGAACGGCCAGGGCCCTGGCCTCGGTACGCATACCGGCAGCGTGATCTATGCTTCCACGATCGAGCACGCGATCACCGAGCGTCTCGTCGTGCGCAACGTCGCCGGCGTCGCCACCACCCGCCGCAACAACTGGGAGGCCGGGGCCACCGCGATTGTCCTCGCCGCCACGACCCCGGCCGGCCAGCTGCCCTATTCCCGCAGTCTCAGCGGTACCTACACCAACAGCCGCACCTTCGCCAATACACTCAATCTGGCGGCCCGCTTCGATTTCTCCCGCCGCCACTACACCCGCCTCGTCGCCGGCTGGGAATACGTCGCCTCGCGCAACGCCACCGACAGTCGCGTCTCCGGCGTCGTCGCCGGGGTTGGCGTGGTTACTCCGCCCAATTGGGATCTCGCGAACCCCTCCACTTGGGATCGTGCCGTGCCGGCCCTCAAGGACGCCCGGGTCAACGCCTACAGCGGCACCCGCTTCTGGGAGGACAAGTTCTACCTCGTCGACGCCCTCGCGCTCTTCGACGAGCGCCTGATGTTCCTCGGCGGACTCAACTACTCGAAAATAAACAACCTGTCCCTAAACTACCTCACCAACACCCGCCTCCGCATCAGCCGCGACCGCACCACGCCCCAGGCCGGCGCCGTCTTCCGCGCCACCAAGGCACTTGGCCTCTACGTCAACTACTCCGAGTCGTTCCGCCAGATCACCTCGCTGCGCACCAACGAGGACCGCTCGCTCACGCCGTTCGACCCGCTCATTGCCAAAGGTCTCGACTACGGCCTCAAGTTCGACTTCGGCGACGGCCGCTACAGCGGCCAGGCCA
>JBIJCX010000011.1:0-57763 GCA_044344465.1 Opitutaceae bacterium | reverse complement strand
CCCGTTGCCCTTCAGCACACTGATCGTCCCGGCACCATAGTTCGCACTCACCAAGTCCAGCTTCCCATCGCCGTCCAAGTCCGCCGTCGCCACTCCATACGGATTGGCTCCGCCCGTCGCATACTCCACCCCTTCCCGCCACGACCCGCCATACCCCGCTCCCTCCCCGCCTGGCGCCAGACTCGTCGCCGTCCCAAACGTGTTGTTGCTCTGGTTTTCGATGCGGAAACCTCCCAGCTCCTGCGCGGTGAACAGGCGCGTAAAGGTGGCGCCCAACGGATTTCCCGCCCGATCGCGCATCCCGAGCCCGATGGTCAATCGGAGCGACCCAGCCTGCAACGGTCCGTTGAGAATCGAAAAATTGAGCACGGTGCCATTGACGTAACCGGGGCTGCCCAGCGTATAGACAACATCGTCGCCATTGCCAAATACTCCATCGATGCCGGAAGCGCGCAAATCGACATACGAGAGGTTGTTGGCGGCCGCAGGATCCAGTTCGTCGTCGAACGTGACGGTGAAAGACTGGATATAGTCCGTCGTGTTTCCGCCCGACGCCGGGAGCGTCGTGGAAACCACATTAAGACTGCCCGCATCGGTCAGACTCCCTGTCAGCAGATAGCGGCCCGAAGGGCCGCGGTTGGTCGCCGCCGAAAGCTGGAGCCACACATCGGCCGCAGCGGAAGCGGTACGGCTGAGGCTCGCGCCGGCGACAGGTGCGAGCGGCCGGATCGACCCCGCCGTCCAACCCGGCGCACGCGTCGGATCCCCGCCACCCAGGCTGGCATGATTGCCCGAAGCGGTCGCATCGGCGGCAACGGATCCGCTGCCCTCGTCGAACCGCCAGAGCCCGACCAAGCCTGACTCCGTCCCGGCAAGCGTCGCGGCCGCATAATTGGCCTGAATCTCGGCCCCCGTCAGCGCCCGGTTCCACAGCCTGAGTTCGCTGATGGGACCGTCGCTAAATTCCCCCAGGTCCGGCCAGACGCTGCCACCGCTGGGGCTGACGCCAATGTAGGCGGGCTCGCCAGCCGTATCGACGAGTGCGCCCGGGCTCGCTTTGGTCGCGACCAGTGCGCCATCCAGGTAGAAGCGAACAACACCACTGACGCCGGCCGCATGATCGTAGGCCACCGCGACGTGGTGCCAGACATTCAGCGAGGGCGTGACATCGGCCGTGGCCCGCGTATTGACGCCGTTCCAAAACGAGATACCGCCACCCCCGTTTTGAATCGCGAATGTCCAGCCCCAGTCACCCGTCTGCTCGTATTTGTCGAAGATCGTAAAATAACCCTGCGGCCAGGAGCGGATGTAGATCCACGCTTCAATCGTAACGGTGTTGGCCGTCTCGATGGCGTCGAAAACGGCATGGTGGGGGACGGTGGCAAAGGTCGAATTCGTCAGATCAAGGGCACGATCGGCGGTGCGTCGTTCGAAGGGCCGCAGCGACAGGTCGGCAGCCGTGAGCGTGCTCGATGGCAGCTGCACGGTGGCCGTCAGGCTCGAACCCGCCGGCGTCAGTCCCAGGGCAAAGGTATCGCCGGCCGTGTCCGCTGCGGGCGCCAGGCCGCCAACCGCGAAGTCAAACTTTCCGGTGCCGACCTTCGGCACCATCACATTGGCGGTGGCCACCGAGTCGTTGTTCTCCATCTCCAAATCGATGCCGCGGCCGAGGTCGACCCGCATGGAATATGCACTCACGACGTGGTCGGTATAGACACGCACCCGATAGGTTCCCGGTATCGGGATGCGAAAAGCGTACATCACGCCCACACCATCAGTGCTGCCATCGAAGGAAAAGAGCGTGGTGCCAGCCGCGTTCAACAGCCGGATCTTCGGGCGTGCCAAACCGTCCACGGCCTCGAGGCGAACGCTGATCCGATCGCCCACCTCGCCCTCAAAGGACCAGTCATCCGCATTGGCCACTCCGAGGCCCCGGAAGGAGTCGATGACATTTGTGCTTCCATTGACGCCGGTGCCGACTACGAGCGCCGAGAACAATTTTGTCCCAGCCGGTTCCTCAACGAGATTGAGCGGCGCCGCAGACGCCGCTAGCGCCAACCAACCAGCCGCCACCGCGGTCGCACCGATTCGGAGCATGCGCCAAAAAGCCACGGAGCCTATTCTCAGGGTGCACATAGGAGCGATACGGTGATTTAAAAGGCGAATAACTTGCAACAAATTTCCCGTGGGACTCTTCCGATGTGAGTCAACGCGCTGTTTTCAGGTCCAACGTCGAGGGCCGCCCAAGGACCGGGCGTTGACGCCATCGCGCGCACGTGACATGGAAATCGTGCGGGCGAATCGCTCAACCTATGTTTTCCCTGTTTCGACGACTGTCGTCGCACCGTGCCCTCGTGGCGAGTGCGTCTCTTATCACTGCCGTCGTTGTCATCCCGCCTTTGTGGGCTGGACAGGCTGGGCCAATTTATCTGCTCCCGGACGCCGAATATTTTGTGGCGATCGACAACGTTTGCGCCTGGCCGAACCTGAAGCGACTGCCCGGTGGCGAACTCGCGGTGGCCATCTACAACAAACCAGAGCACGGCATGCTCTGCGGCGACATCGAGCTCTGGGTCAGCAGCGACGACGGCCGATCGTGGGTCCGGCGCAGCACGATCTCCGATCACAGTGAGGATCCCGAATTGGTTCGGATGAACCACACGATGGGAGTCACCCGCGATGGCTCGTTGGTGGCGCTGGTCAGCGGTTGGTCGAAAGGACGGAAATTGCCGCTCCTGCCCGTCCAGATCTGCATCAGCGAGGATCAGGGTCGCACCTGGCAGCGGTCGATCTGCCCAGACCCGGCGATCGCGAAGCTCGTGCCCCATGGCGACATCGTGGCCGGGCCCGACGGCACGCTTACCGCCAGTCTTTACGGGTCACAGCCGGACCCCACCGCCCCACGCGGAGCGCGCGCGCACAGCATGACGGTCCGAAGTCGCGACCACGGCCGCACGTGGACTGACCTTCGCCCTTTGACCGCAGACGGTGGCGAAACATCGCTGCTCCGGCTGCGCTCGGGCAAGTGGCTGGCCGCCGTCCGACGCGAAGGACAGATGGAACTCGCCCTCGCGTTGACGATGGCCTCCGTGTCGCTTTTCACCTCGAATGACGAGGGAAACACCTGGCAGGCGAGCGACCTGCCCTTGTCCCTGCCGGGCCAGCATCCCGGACACCTCCTCGAGTTGAAGGACGGCCGGCTCCTCGTCTCCTATGGCAGCAGGATCACCGGCATGTATGGCGTCTGCGCACGGGTGAGCGACGACCAGGGGAAAACGTGGTCGCGCCCCAAGGTTTTGATCAGCGCTCCCGGCCCCATGGACTCCGGCTATCCTTCCACGGTCGAGATGGACGACGGCACCTTGGTCACGGCCTATTATGCCGGACCGCGTTCGGTCGCGAGCGCGCGAAAATATTCACCGTACGCGATGCCATGGCACCAGCGCTACCACATGGGCATCTGC
Organism: Opitutaceae bacterium; assembly: GCA_044344465.1. Taxonomy (GTDB): domain Bacteria; phylum Verrucomicrobiota; class Verrucomicrobiia; order Opitutales; family Opitutaceae; genus ER46. The sequence goes on along the minus strand of JBIJCX010000011.1, from coordinate 54,299 downwards.
CGCTGGAAGCCGGTCGATTTCGAATTCGTGCGTTGAGGGCAACAAAACATGGAAAGGGCGGTTGAAACCATTGAAGCACGTGCATCGTCGGAAGGCGCGCGATGTCGGCGCCAGGGACATCCGACCCAAAGGCGGCTGCGACGGACCGCAGCCTTCGAAATGTTGCCCGATTCGTTACGACGCCGGTGTCGCCTGACCCACGTCGCAGCTGAGACATAATCCAGACTTCGAAAATCCGATATCCTCCAAGCCATGCACCACAATACCGCCCCGGCCCTTCGTCTCATCACCCGTCTCACTCGGGTTGTCCTGCTCGTCGCTGGCGCCACGCTGCTCGTTCCGTTGGTCACGAGCGCAGCCACCCCCGCGCCCAGCGCGACGGTGGAGAGCACGAGGCGCGCGACGGCGACCGGCACCTTGTCCGGCCGCGTCAAGAACGTCGTCACCGGCCAATACCTGAGCAGCGCCCGCGTCTCCATCAAAGACACCGATCTCGTGGCGTTCACGGATCAGTCCGGTGAATATCGCATCGCCAACGTCCCGGCCGGCCAGGTTTCGATCGAGGTGCTCTATACCGGTTTGGACCTGCAGCAGGCCACACTCACGGTGGCAGCCGGAGAAACCACGCAACACGACGTCGGCCTCACGAACCGGCGGCTTTACGGCGATCCCGCGGAGATCGTCAAACTCGACCCCTTCGTGACCTCGTCCGCCCGCGAAACCGACGCCGGAGCCATCGCCGTCAACGAACAGCGCTTCGCGCCCAATATCATGAACGTCGTGGCGCCCGACGCCTATGGCGATATCATCGGCGGCAATGTCGGCGACTTCCTGAAATATCTACCCGGCGTCCTCTCGGCCGATCCCGGCAGCCAGCCGGAGCCGACCCAGATTTCGTTGCGCGGCTTCGCGGCGGATTTCACCGGCTTCAGCATGGACGGCGCGATGATCGCGAACGCCAACTCCGCGGGGAATGGCCGGGCGTTCGAGCTGAACCAGAGTTCAATCGCCAACGTCGCCCGCGTCGAGATCACCAAGGTGCCCACGCCGTCCGATCCGGCCAGCTCGATGGCGGGCTCGATCAATCTGGTGAGCAAGAGCGCGTTCGAGCGCAGCCGGGCTGAATTCCGCTACCGGGTCAGCCTGACCTCGAATAGCGAGGACTTCAGTCTCAAGCCGACCCCCGACCAGTTCGAAAGCAAATCTTACAAGATATTCCCCTCCTTCGATTTTGATTACACGCTGCCGCTCGGAAAAAACTTCGGCCTCGTTGTCACCGGACTGCATTCCAAGATCTATTATCCGAACGACACCTCCATTCGCACCTATGCCACGTCTGGAGCTGGAACCAACGCCACTCTCGCCACGCCCTATATGAACTCGCAGGACAATCGTGAGATTTCAAACTTCTCGACCCGCGATTCGCTGAGCCTGAAAGCCGACTGGCGCGTGACGCCCAACTCCGTACTCTCGCTTGGGGTCCAGAACACGTATTTTCTCAATAGCATCGGCTATTTCGGGTTGGTCCAGAATACCGGCACGACGGGGACGCCCACGATCGTGGGCGGAACCGCCTTCAGTTACGATCCCACCTTCACCGTCGGCGCGACCGGACGCGGCTCGATGATCCAGTCTGGAACTTTTCGGCGCACCCGGGCCGCCGCGCTGTCCGGCAATCTCAATTATCGCTATAACAATGGTTCATGGAAAGTTGACGGCGGACTCGGGCGGTCCTTTTCCCGCAACTGGTGGCGCGACGGTTCGGACGGTTTCTTCGCCGCGCTGGCGGTGGCCAGTGTCGTTCCGGTGCGTGTGACTTTCCGGGATATTCGTGCGGTGGGTGCGGGCGAGATCCAGGTCTTCGACAATTCCAATCGCCCGATCGATATCTACGACAGCAAGGGCTACCAGCTCAACACCGCCACCGTGGCACCGCGCGATGTGCGCGATGAGGTGCGGAGCGCCCGCCTCTCGGTCGCCAGGACACTGGATTTCATGCCGTTTCCAGCGTCGCTCAAGCTTGGCGGTTTGACCCAGGAACAAGCCCGCAACTCGGTGCGACGCGGGGCGGTGTACACCTACACGCCACGGGATGGCAACAGGTCCATCGAACCGTTTCTCTCCCAAGTCTACGGCGCGCAAACGCTGTTTTTCCGCGATGACAACCGCGCCGCGCCGTGGGCTTCCTACACCCGCGCCTGGGAGGCGTTTCAAAAAGATGCATCGCTTTTCACCCAGACGCCCGCCCAGGTCGTGCAGACAGCCCGCGACTATATCACCAACTCGCAACGCATCGAGGAAACCATTTCCGCCGCGTATGTACAAGCAGAGGGAAGGTTTCTCCGCAATCGCCTCCGGCTGCTGACCGGGGTTCGGTTTGAGAAGACCACCGACCTGGGCTTCGGACCCAGGGTCGATGCCAGTGCGGTGTTTGCCCGCAATCCCAACGGGACCTTCGTGCGCGACGCCGCGGGGAACCGGGTGCGGCGGCCAGAGGCGGGTGCGGCTGGCTCAATGGAGGAGTTGCGACTGACCAGCACGGAGCGCGGCTCCCGCGCCGAACGCAGTTATGACGGCTACTATCCCAGCCTGCATGTCACCTACTCCATTCGCGAGAATCTGCTCGCCCGGCTCGCCTATGCGAAGTCGTTTGGGCGGCCGAATTTCGCCAGCATCATTCCCACCGTCAACGAAACCCAGAATCTCGATCCCGCCGCCGGAACCGATGTGGTCCCCGGCACGATTTCGCTGGCCAACATCGGGCTCAAGCCCTGGTCAGCCGACAACTACGATCTATCCATCGAATATTATGCCAATAGCGGCGCCGTTTTTACCGTGGGGGCGTTCAAGAAGGAGATTCGCGATTTCTTCGGCAGCGTGACGAAAATTGCGACGCAGGCGGATCTCGATCTCCTGGATCTGGACGAGCGCTACCTCGGCTGGCAGATCACCTCGCAGTTCAACGCCGGCTCCGCGAGCGTCACGGGCGGGGAGTTTTCCATCACCCAATCCCTGAATGCCGTGGGCTCATGGGGGCGCTATTTCTCCGTCTTCGTGAACGGAACGAAGCTCCGGCTCGAGGGCAACCAGTCGGTGAATTTCCCGGGGTTTATTCCCGAGAGCGTAAACTGGGGCTTCAGCTTCAGGAAGAGTCCGGTTAATTTCAGCGCGCGGTGGAATTATCGCGGCAAGTTCAGGACCGCCACTCTGGTCCCCGCCCTCGGCCCCACCGGGCGCCAATATACGAAAGCGCCGCATCCGCGGTTGGATTTGAATGCCGACTACACGTTTTCACGCCGGGTTCTGGGCTATCTCAGCCTGAAAAACGTCTTCAACGTGACGGCGAATGCCCTCCGCTATGCCGACGAAACGCCGGACTACGCCAAGCCGGGACAGGTGACAAACACCGGCATCATTTTCGAAGTCGGCGTGAAGGGATCGTTTTAATTCTCCGTGCCTCCCGCATGAACCGCCGCCACTTCATCCTCTCGTCCTCGGCCGCCGCCCTCGCTGCCGCGAGCATGCCGGAAGCCTTCGCCGCCACCGCTCCGGTCACGTTGCCGGTGCAGCATGTCGCCGCCATGCGCCGGCGGAAGTGCCGCATCGTGGTCCAGCACGATGTATATTGGGTCATGCGGAACTACGGGAAAATGCACCCGGACGGCAACGCGGCTTTCGCGCCGTTTCTCGCCGCGGCGTTTGCGTATGTGGACGAACCGGGCACCCAGATCGATGCGCTCTGGTGGGACATCGGCGGCAGCCCCGTGGGCAGTGTTTACCCGAGCGACGTGTCGCAGCCCGCGCTGGCGCCGCAGGTAAAACGCTGGCACGACCAGGGCGTGGACTGGGTCAAAGAGTTGGTGGATGAAACCCGGCGCCGCAAACTCGAGGCCTTCTGGAACCATCGTATCAGCGAAGTGGACATGCTGCCCGAAGGCGGGCACGCCAAGCAGCCTCATCCCCTCAAGGTCGAACACCCCGACTGGGTGTTGCCGGCGACCTGGTGGCCGCACGGCATGTGGAATCTCGCTTCCCCCGGCTTGCGCGAATTCAAGATCAGGGTGCTGCGGGAGATTGCGACCCGCTATGACCTCGACGGAATCCAGATCGATTTCGCCCGCCACATCCCATGCCTGCCGGTCGGCCGGCAATGGGAGCTGCGCAGGCACGTCACCGAGTTCATGCGGATGACGCGAGTCATGCTGCTCGAGGTGGCGCAGCGGCGCGGACGCCCGTTCCTGCTGGCGGCACGCGTACCGCAAACGCTCGCGGGGTGCCGGGCGGACGGCTTCGACGTCCAGGCCTGGTCGGAGCAGCGCCTCGTGGACATCCTGACGCTCGGCTCGCGCACGATGGACGTAGAGGTCGAGGCACTGCGCGCGGCCGTCGGGGCCGAGGTGCAGTTGCAGCCCTGCTTCGATGATCATCACACCACGGACGGCTATCGCTACGCGCCCATTGAGTTTCTGCGCGGGGTGTTCGCCAACCACTTCCGCCGCGGCGCCAACAGCGTCGTCACCTTCAACTGGGCGATGGGGACGCCCGAGGTGGCGAAGATGGTCGGCGGCGAGATTGCGCCGCTCTCCCACCAACTGGCCTTCCGGGAAATCGGCGATCCGCGAACCATGGCCGGAAAGGATAAGATCTTCGCCGTCGAGCGCCGCGGCGGCTACCCGTGGGCGGACGGTTTTTTCAATCGCAACGACACGGCGCCGCTGCCCGTGCGGTTTTCAGCCGACCGCCCGACTCACACTTTTACCCTGAGGGTGAGCGATGAGAATCGCGGCGACGGCCGGCTGAGCGTGCGCTGTATTCTATTCGATGCCGGGGACGGCGATATTTTTGAATGCCAGGTCAACGGGCGCCAGATCGAGCTCTCGAACTGCGACCCGGAGTGGAAGGATGCACAGATATTTTCGCCGAAGCCCCAGCGAACCTCAGGCGGGGACGGAAAATACAAGGTGGATCCGAAGCAGAGGCTCCTGCGCATCGAAGGCACCGTTCCGCCTGATGCGTGGTCGGCCGGCCGCAATGAGGTGCGGATCCGGCTGGTCGCTAACGCGCGACAGATGTCGCAGTCATATCCGCAAATCGAGAAAGTCGAGGGCTTGCTGACGTTTTCGCGTCGTTAACCCGCGGCGGATGATGCCAGGGTGTCGGTGTAGGCCGCTGCGTGAGCGGCGGGATTGCCGGCCGGCCCGACCACACGGCTGAATCCTACGTCCCCGCCAATTGCGCGGAAGTGAGTTCGTTGAGCAGCGGGCGGCCGTTGGCGAATCGCTCCACGTTCAGGGAAAAAATCTCCCACAACCGTTGCTTGAACTTCGGACTCAGGCTTGAGCCCGAGATGTGCGGCGTGAAGATGACGTTTGGAAACCGCCACAAGGGGTGATCGGGCGGCATCGGATAGTGATAGTGCGTATCGAGCGCCGCTCCTGCGATCCACTTGTCGCGCAGGGCTCGCAGCAATGCCTCCTGCCGGATAATTGGACCGCGCGCCGGATTCAGCACATAGGCCGTCCGCGGCAGCGCCTGCAGTTCGCGCTCCCCAATCAAGCCCTCGGTCGCCTTGGTCAGCGGCACCCCCACCACGAGAAAATCCAGCTCCGCGAGGAATTCCAATTCCTGGCCAGCGCGAAAAACGCGGTCCGGCAGTACGCCCTCGGGATCGCCGGTGCCGGGGACCGTGTAAACATTTGGCCGCGGCGCCACGCCGCCGCGCGACAGCACGTGCACGCGCAAACCCAGGTGGCGGGAAAGCCGCGCGGTTTCCCGGCCGATGCCGCCGTAGCCCCACAGTCCTACGGTGAGGCCGCGAATCTCCTGCTGAAACACCGCGGAGCGATCCCACACCGCCGCATCCTGATTGCGAACCATCTGGCGCAAGTCGCGCTTGAGATTGATCATCATCGCCACGTTCCACTCGGCAATAGGAACATCGAAGCAGCCGCCGCAGTTGGTGGCGCGGACGCCGCGGGCGGGCAGGTCGAGGCGCAGCAGTTGTGTATATCCGGTCGATGCGATCTGAATCCATTTTATCGCCCGCAGGTCGGCGAAATTCGTCGGCGGAATCGTGCAAAAAAGCACATCGGCGTCCGCAATCCGCGCGGCCTCGATCGGCCGGGCCGATTCCATGGGCGGGGAGATGACATCGATTTCATATGACCCGGACTTTTGCAGCGCCGAGAGGGCGGCAGGTTCGACGGGTACGTCGACGAGGATTTTCATAGGTTTTGCCGTAACGCTGCGGTCAGCCGAAGGCCAGCGCGCCGGCGCGCGCTCTGAAAACGCGCCCGCGAGCGGGCTGCCTGCAACGACGCCATTCAGCATTCAAGATCCGGTAGGACATTCGTGGCGGCTCTTGGGAAACGGCCCCGTTGTAGCCCGCCGCGTGAGCGGCGGGATTGCACAAGGTCCCTGCGCTCACGCGCAGGGCTACCAGAAACGTCGTTACTTCTCCTCCCGTACAAAAACCCTTTTTGCGGTTGAGGCTGCATGGATCCGGTTTAGGTGGACAGAATTTTGCCCGGGACGCTGTTAAATTCTCCGGAGCCGGGTTGGAAAGGATAGCGGCGTTTGATTTCATCCGTAAGCACGATGCCAAAGCCCGGCCGGTCCGGCGGCAGCACATAACCATCCTTCATGATCAGGCCGCCATCAATCACATCGGCATGCATGCCGGCATAGTCGGGCGCCACCTCGAGCATGCAGGTGTTGGCGGCCGCGAAGCCGGCGTGGATGTTCTGCATGAGCGACGCGCCGGCGCCCCAGGCGTGCGTCGCGATCTTGCGCCCGCGCTCCGCCATCATCGCCGCCACTTTCATGAATTCCCCCAGGCCACCGGTGAACGACGCATCGGGCTGCCCGATGTCAAAGGAATCCTGCGCCACAAACACGCGCCATTCGTACGCAGCGGTCAGACACTCGCCGCCCGCGATGGGCACCGTCGTCGCCCGGCAGAGTTCCGCGTAGCCCCACGGGTCGGTATAATGCAGCGGCTCCTCGAAGAAGAACAGGTTGTAGGGTTCGACCGCCTTCGCCGCCGCGATCGCGACTTCCAGTGTCCAGGTCGCGGCCGGGCTGTTGCCCATGTGTCCGTCCAACATGAGCCAGGCGTCCGGCCCGACGAGCGACCGCATGAAGGCGATCTTGTCCGCCTCGAACTCGGCGGCCTCCGCGGGATTCATGGGCGTATACCAGCCCTTGTCCGGCGCATGACTGCCGGTTGCCACCTTGATGCCACGGAAGCCGCGGGAAAAGTAATGATCGATTTTCTTCGCCAGCCGGTCCTTCGGATAATTGCTCGGACCGCCCGTTGCGTAGGCCGGCAGCCGGTCGTGCTTGCACCCGCCGAGCAGCGCGTGCACGGGGAGCCCGAGCAGCTTGCCCTTGAGATCCCAGAGCGCGGCCTCGATCCCGTTCAGCACCGAGACCCCAACGCCCACCCGGCACCAGAAGTTGCCGCAATGGTACATCCGGCGCCACAGTTCCGGAATGTCGTCCACGGTTTGTCCGATGAGAATCGGCCGGAAAAAATCCACGATGGCCGGCACGACCTCGGGGCAAAAATATCCCGCGTAGGTTTCGCCGATGCCGGTCGGACCATCGGTGAGGATCTCAATGAACGCCGCGCTGCGCAGCTTCCGCAGTTCGCGGATAAAGGGATCGTTGGTCAACGGCCCCGTCAGGAGCGTGGTGCGGACATCGGTGATTTTCATCTTGGGGGCGAATTGAAATGGATTCTTGTATCGGCGGTGTGGCAGATCGGATCAACTACTTCAGGCCGAAGGTGGCCTCCGGCCACGCATCCGATCGAAACGGCGACGCCGGCAGCCCTTCCTGATTGACGAGGTTGCAATCCGGAAAATCGGCCCAGGCATAACGCACCGCGAGCGGCGCCTCGACCTTCGCGCTGCGGACCACGATCGTCTGACCCGCAATCGACGCTTCAGCGGAGAAAAACTGCCGGTCCGCTCCGGCCAACACGAATCCCCTGACCGCCGCGCCGTCGCTCGTGCGCAAGCCCGAGCCAACCTCGTCAAAGCTGACGACGACTTTGTCGCCCTCGATGCGAATGCCCGAAAAAAGCGGCCCGGATGAAACCAGCTTCTCCCCGTAGACTTTCGCCCGCGCCAGCCGCGCCAGGCGCTCGCCGACCGGGCGCTTGTTGCGCGGATGGATGTGATCCTCGCCTGCGTCGAGTGCCACCGCCAGCGCCACGTGCGGTATGGACCTCGCGGTCAGCAGTTGCGCTTCACGCAGCTCCGCCCAGGGCGACGTGCTGTACGCTTTGGCCGGCACACCGGGGGCGGCGAGCAGCGGCAGTTGCACGACGAGAAACGGGAGATCGCCCCGTCCCCACCCGCTCCGCCAGTCGCGGATCATCGCGGGCAGGAGCCGTTGATAGAGCCACGCCTTGGGCGCATTCCGCTCGCCCTGGTACCAGAGCACTCCCTGGACCGAGACGTGAAACAGCGGCGCGATTCGTGAATGGTACAAGCCCGACGGGATATTTCGGTGCCCGGGATGCCAATATGGCGCCGTCGGCTTGTCCGCGAGTTTCGAGCCCTGCTGCTGCCACTCGCGCAACTTTTGCCGGTACTTCTCCTGTTCGACTGGCATTTCATCCATCCCGATTTTCGCTGCGGCGATATGCGGCCCAAAGTCGGGATCCGAGGCCAGCGCCGTCGGACTCATCCATGCCTGAATGTCAGTGCCGCCCCAGGAGTTGTCGATCAGTCCCACCGGCCGCCGGAGCGCGCGGTGCAGCTGTTCGCCAAAAAAGTAAGCGACCGCGGAAAAGTCCCCGGCTGTTTCCGACGAACAGATCATCCAGCTGCCTTGCACATCGGTCACAACCGAAGCCGACGATGCATTCTTCTCCCTCGAGACGAGGAAATATCGGATCTCCGGATGCTTGGCGGCGGCGATTTCCTCCGCGTAGTTGAGCGCACCGCGATTGTCCGGGCTTTTGTACGCCATCTGCATCGCCATGTTGGACTGCCCGGCGCAGATCCACACTTCGCCGGCGAGGACGTTCTTGATGCCGATCGTGTTTCGCCCGCGAATCGTGATTCGGTGAGGTCCGGCCACCGTCGGCGGTGCAAACGTCGCCTGCCATCTGCCCTGCGCGTCTCCCACCACCGCCTGTCGCGGCTGATCCCAGCTGACCTCAAGCTTGACCTTTTCGCCCTCGTTCGCCCGGCCCCAGATGACAAACGGAGCCCCGGCCTGGATCACCATGTTGTCACTGAACAGCCCCGGCACGCTGATGTCGGCCCGGGCGGACCGACACGGGTACAACGTCGTCAGCAGCAACACCAGTACCGGCCAAATACGATTGGACGAGCAGCGTGACATTGGGCGTAATATTTGGTGCAACGAATTGCCGACGAGCCATGGCCAGCGTGAACTCATGCCAGCCGGGCAAATCCCTGCCGCCCGCGTGGAACACCGGCCTCGTCGGCCAGTTTCCCGGCCTCGATGATCCTTTCAATGTCAGCCAAAACCTCTGCCATTGCCGCGAGCAACTGCGCGATGTGCGACTCCTCGTGCGCCACCATCAGGTAATAGTAGGTTGAAACCAGGATGCCTCGCGCCCGCATCTTCCGGACAAAAAGCGTCTGGGCGAGCGAGGTATCAGCGCCGAGGTCAAATGTCATCTTTGGCGTGGCCGGCATGCCGTCGACCACCAGCCGGCAAAGCGGGTGACGGGCCGCGAGTTCCCGCAGTGCGATCTGCAGTTTCTCGCCACGGGAGGAAACCAGTTCATAAGCCTTCAACCGCTGCACCTTTTCCAGCACGGCGAGAGCCGCGGCCGGCCCGACTCCGTCCGTCCAATAGCTGGACGAGATGAAGCTGCTCTCCGCGCTCGTCATGATCTCGCCGCGCCCGACCACGGCCGCAAAGGGAAATCCGTTGCTCATGGCCTTGGCATAAACCGCGACATCGGGCGCGATGCCGAGGCGCGCCATCGCACCGGGGAAACCGTAGCGCAAACCGCTCGTGACCTCGTCGATGACAAAGACCCCGCCGGCAGCCCGGCACTGCGCCGCGACCTTCCCGAGGAAGTCGTCCTGCGGCAATTGCGAGCGCATCGGCTCCATCACCACGGCGGCAAGGTTCCCGCCCAACTGCGCCAGGGCGCGACCAAAGGACGCGAGATCATTATAGCGGAAGGGCACCGCGGTGCCCTTCAGTTCGCGCGGCACCCCCTTCGGCTCGAGACCGGGCAACAGGTGGCCGTTGAGCGCATCGGTTTCCCCGAGGTTGGCGGCGAGATACCAATCGTGCCAGCCGTGATAGCCGCAAAACGCAATCCCGCTGCGGCCAGTCGCGGCCCGCGCGATCCGCACCGCCATCGTCATCCCGTCGCCACCCCCGCGCGCATAGCGCACCTTGCCCGCCCACGGATGCAGCGCGAGCAGTTGCTCCGCCAGTTCCACCTCCTGCGGGCTGACCAGCGAACAGTAGGTACCGAGCGACAGCCGACGGCGGACCGCATCCGTCACCTCCGGATCGGCGTAGCCGAGCAGCACCGCCCCGATCCCACCGGCGAAATCGAGGTAGCGCCGATCCGCGAGATCCCAGACCTGGCACCCCGAGCACCGTGAGAAATACGATGGCCACTGCTGCGGATCGAACATCTCGGCCCGCTTCGACAGCAGTCCCGTCCCACCCGAAATGACCGCGCGGGCGCGCTGCCAGAGCTCGGGTCCGGTGGGCGTGGCCGGAAGCGTTGCCGGCGGCAAATGCGGTTCGAGCACCCGCAGCGCATTATGCAGAAAAATATCCTGCACATCGCCGCGCGTCAGGCCGGTGTCCTCGCACGCCTCACGCAGACACGTCAGCGACTCCAGCCCCACGAGCGTCATGTCGCTGGATGTTGGCGCGGTGAATTCCGGGCGCACCAGTTCGGGGTGCAGCCAGAAAAACAGCGAACCCGTGGTGACGCAGCGGCCGCGGAGTTCACTGACGGCATAGTCAGAGCCCCACAGGACGCGCCGCGGCCCGAGGATTTCCAGCGCCGCGCGAAACGCTTCCGCCTCGCACACGGCCGACGTATCGACGACGGCGTTGTCGAGATCGGCGATCGCATGCAGGCCCTCGCGGGCGTTACGGTAGTTGAAGCTGCGGGAGATGTGCGCGAGGATCAACCGGGTCCGCGGGTAGGCGCGGCACAACCGCCGCAGCGTGCGCTGGTTCTCCGGATCGGCGATCGCGCCATCGCGCACGATGTGGAGCGTGAGGCAACCCTGCACCTCGTGCAAAAGCTCCCACATCCACTCCGGGGCATACTGCTCGACCGTCGCATTCATCGTATCGGGCCGGTCCGCGTAACAATGATACACTTTCAACCCGCAGAACCGGCCGCTGCGCAAAGCCGCGGCGACCTTTTCCCGATCGTCCGTCGGTGCGGCGAGCAACAGCGCCCGGCTGAGCGGCGTGCCGCGGGTCTTAACCTCCTCCTCGACCCACGCGTTGACCGCCGGCCGATCCGCGGACTTGTGCGGCAGGCCGAAATAGAGCCCGTGCAGTTTCCGCACCGACATATAGCGCTGCAATGCCACCCGATGTTCGGCGCAGCCCTGGGGCCCCATGTCGCCAAACATTTTCCAGGCTCCGGGAGCGAAGTGATCCGGATGATAGGGATGCGCATGGATGTCGTAAATTTCTTCGGGCAGAAAATCAGCGAGCTTGGCCGCGATAGCCTGGTCGCGGGAATTGAGTTGAGTGACAAACTTCATAGGAAAAAGGGTTTTGTCAGAGGGGCGCCGTCCCGGCAATCGGGACAAAAGACACGTGCCCGCCCAACACCGACGGCAGTTGCAGGAAACTGAGATGCGCCCCGTCACGTCTGCGTTGCGAGAGCATTGCGGAATCGGAGTTCATGCGGATCAGCCACCGGTCAGCGAAACCGGAGGGCATACAAATCGGACTCTTTCATGACGAAGCGCAGTCGCACCGGGGTCCCGGCCAACCGTCCGAGGTCCTGGCCACCCTTCCACCCAGCGGCCCGCTCGATTTCGTTGCCAACGATTTCAATCGAATCGGAGAGTGCATATCCGGTCATCGCCGTGCCCGCGGCGTCCTGGATCTCGACCCTTATGCCGCCAACGACCGAGGTGGAGAAATTCAAAAGGAGGTTCCTGCCGGCGAAGATCAGCGGCTTGGTCACAAATTCGCCACCGGTGAACCGCGCGTTCACCGACGCTAGCCGATCGGTCTCGAGTTTGTAGCGCACGAGATGGCAGCCGGGTTGCCCGTAGGAATGCTGCACGTAGGCTGACATCTCGGTCGGCCCCGTGGGCACGATGTTTAGCACGGGATAATTGCTGCGCGACGTCCAATGCTCGGCGCCGATGCCGTTTCGGATCCACGCCTCGGGAAACGTCCGGTCGTACCGCGTGCCACCCCGGCTCGTGATCAGCACCGGTTCGGAGGAGTCGCGGCTGTATCTTGGGTCCATCCCGATGCGCGCGACCTCGGCGGCAGTGACCACGGGGCGATTGAAGACAATACGCCCCATCAACCCGAGATAGATGTGTGGCGCGCGAAAATAGGGGCTCGTGTTGTTATTGTACAGCTGCTCCAGCGGGACGTTGCTGAACTCCATCATCTCAACCTTCGACCAATGGACAAAATCCTGGGAGGTCACCCGCCCCACCCAGCGAATGTTTCCGCCCCACCCGATCCGCGTATTGGTCCCGTCGTCCTTCCAGGTGCGGATGAACGCCACGTAGCAGCGCTCATGTTCCGACCAAAACGCCGGACTCATGGTGGCATCCGAAAACTGCACGGAATAGTTTGCCTTCGTGATCACCGCCGTTGGTTGCAGCCGACGCCAACGGATACCGTCACCAGACACCAGCGCGACCAAACCGCCACTCGAGTGATGTCCGGCCATGTCAAACAGGCCGCCCAACGCCTTAAAGCGCTCGTTTGCCGGAACCCCTGGCCTCGTATCCAGGAATGGCGTGAAGTTATGCGGAATCGGCCCCGCCGAGCGATCGAGAATCACGTTGTTGTTTCGATTCCCATTTACCTCCACCAAGCCAAGATTGGGCTTCCGCCACTGAATTCCATCGACCGACTCGGCGTAACAGGTGGTTTCGTCGTCTGAACCGTCCGCCGTCGCATTGGGTTTCCCCCGATAGTACATTCGATAAGTGGCGCCGTCCTTGATGACGGTCACGTAACCCGAAAACCTGCCATCCCACGGCGCATCGAATGCCAACACCGAACCCATGTACACCGGCTGGCCCAGGCGCAGCTCAACGCCGTCCATTCGCTCGATCAGGTGGCGATCGACAAACAGTTCTAGGCGATCGCCGATCGCCACTGGCGATTCTGAGTTCGGGGACGCCGCAAAAACTTCAGCCGCAAACGCAAGAATCACGGCGCGGCCAAACTTCCATTCGAAAGCTCGTTCGATGCAGAAGCCGGGCGACGGAGCGCCCGGCCCACCTTTCAAACTGGCTCTGCTTGCTTGCAGTGGATTCAACATCGTCAGTCGATCACATACACCGCGAACACACGCGCCGTGCTTTTGACCGGAAAGGTCACTTTCACCGCGAAGGGTTGGCCGACCGGAAGATTCCTCGCACCGGCTCCGGCCCAGACCACATCCACTCCCGTGCCGTTGGTCGCGACCCGCGCGGCTGCAGTTCCCGCATAATCGCGCAACGGCCGGTCGCGGCCGTCGAGCAGTTCGACCCGCAAGGGCATCTCGGCGGTCACGCCATCGACGTTGATCCGGAGCTGCGCGCGTTTCCCGGCCGTGAGTGGTGCCGTCACAAAGTGCGCGTCGTTGTCATCCTCCTTCGGCGAGAGATGGCCAAAGCCGTCGCGGCGAAGCGTGGCGAGCCCGATTTCCATCGACTTCAGTTTGCCGCCGGTGTCCCAGTGCGAGTACCACATCATCGTCCGATCACCCTCGTTGACGAACGCGTGGCCCTGCAGCAACGCGATGTCGTCCCACTCGCCTTCGCCGCCCAGCGGAATCACTTTGAAGTTCGCCACGGGCTCCCGGAAGTGGATCCCATCGTTGCTCACGACCAGACCCAAATCGATTCGCACGCCCAGATTATGCGATGCGCCCTTCGGCGGCGGCGTGGCGGCGTCCTGCCACATGCCATAGAGACCCACCATGACGTTGCCGCGATTCCACAGCCCGGCGCCCATGTGCGTCTGTTGCCCGGTGACGCGCGGGTTGGTGAGCTGGCCCGGACGGGCAAAAGCGAACGCCTTCGCTTGCGACCACTGCACGAAATCGGCCGACCGATACGTCAGCATCACCCGGCCGCCGTCACTGCCGTCGGGGCGCCATGCCCAGGGTGCGATCAACTGGCCCGGCGTGTAATAGAAATCGCCGAAACGATAGAGACCGGAAACCTCGAAACGCTCACCGCCGGCGTTCGCGGGCCGGTCCCCGACGACTTTCCATTTCAGGCCATCCGCGCTCGTCGCGGTAATCGTGGCGCAGATGCGTTTCTCCTTCACCCCGATGTTGCTCATGCCACCGCGCACCTCGTCATACGGCACATGCGCGATAAAGGCCGCCTTGTACCGGCGGCTTCGGTCGGGGTCCTCCGGATCGTGCAGGATGGACAGAAAATCGTTCACGCGCGTCAGCGAGAACGGCTCCCCCTCAATCAGGCAGATGTTGTTCTTTTTGCTGCCCTTGAAGTCGACCAGGCCCAGCTCGGGTTTCGTCCAATGCACACCATCTGCGCTCTCGGCATAGCACATGGGCCGCCACATGCCGGGCGCCTGCCCTTTTACAATCTGGGTCTCGAACATGCCGAGATACCACATGCGAAACTTGCCGCCCTCCTTGATGACCGTGCCGTAGAGCGCCGCGTGTCCGTTGTCGGGTGCGCCTTCCGGCCCGCGGCGCAAAACCGGATTGTCCGGGTGCTTCGTCGCGGGCACCAACGCGAGTTTCAGGTTGTGCTGCCACGGAATGCTGTGGTCATCGAAGGCGAAGAGCACGCGCTCGGCGGCGCGCGAGAGCGGAGTGCCACCTCCACAAGCGAGGGCGAAGATGGCAAGGCTCAGCCGTAACGATCCAACCCCATCCGCAAAAGCGCTTTTGCTCAGGACGGGAAGAAACGTCGGGCTTTGTAGCCCTGCGCGTGAGCGCAGGGACCTCCAGCACTCCCGCCGCTCACGCGGCGGGCTACAACGAAGCTGTTTCTTAGCAGAAGTAGGAGCGAGCTTGCTCGCGATGGCGGCAGAAAAATCGCCTGCAAGCAGGCTCCTACAACAATCACCCAGGAACTTTCGCGCCTCCGAGCGCGATCGGGGTTCGGTGGCACAGATACGGTTCAAGGAGTATTTGATCATGAGAAAATGAGCGGGACCGTACGCAGTCGGGTTATTGGCGGCGAAGCGACGCCAGAGCGGATTCATCGGCCCCGACATCCTGCGGAGCGGTGGCAATGGGCGCCCACGACGAACCCACTTCGCTGCCAGTGAGTTTTTGGAAATCGGCGAAGGTCTTCGCGGTGAAGCTGGCCTGGTCCACGCGCAGGCTGGCGAAGTCGTAGCGGTTCGCCTCGCCCTGCCAGAGCGTGTTCGGGAAGATCAGCACGTTCGGTTTTGGGTCCCCACCGATAAGAGTGTGGCGCGCCATCAGTTCGCCGCCGGGGGTGACGGTGAAGTTCACCCCGAGGAAGGTGCAGCGCTCCAAGGTCAGTTTGCCATTGCGGCTGACGCGCGCCTCGCCGGGCTTGCCTCCGACGCGGCGGATGAGAACATTTTTCAGGATGACGGAACTAGGGCCGTTCTGCGGGCGGTCCGTGTGCTGCGAAACTTCCAGCGCCCGCGCCGCGGTGCTTTCGACGATGACGTTTTCCATGCTGTGCGGCGAATCGCCGATGAAGTAGATGTCGTAGCCAAGGCAGTCCTTGATATAGACATTCCGATAATGGGTGACGCTGGAAACCGTGTCGCAAAGGCCGGTCGAGTTGCCGATGCTGACAAAACCATCGATCCGGCACTCGGCGTCCTCGTGGGCGCTGAAGCCGTCGTCGCCGCACTCGATGGCGGCGATATTCAGGAACACGTTTTTCCGCTGCGCCCCATGGATGTTGAAGCCATCGTTATAGACATGGGTGCCCGTGAGATTCCGTACCACCAGGTGCGAACCGCTGATGCTCTGAATGACCGCACTGCCGCGCGCCGGGTAGCGGATGTTGGCAGCGTCCAGGGTCTGTCCTTCCGGCAATCGGAGATAGAACGCGTTTTCGCTCTTTACATACGTCCACTCGCCCGGCTGCAGATCGGATGGCTGTTTCAGTGCGGCACTGGGACCTTTGGACGTGCGTCCCATGTGATTCATCCGGCCGTTCCAGAGAAAGAACCACCGCCCGATGATGGCATCGTCGAGGCGCGGCAGCAGCTTTATCCGCCGGAAAAGTCCCTGGCCAAGCGACTCCCAATCGGTCCCGCGCACCGGTTCGCTCCCATCCAGCACGGCGCCGTGACCATCCAATGTAATCGGTTTGCCGGGGAGCCCGTGCTTGTTGGTCAAATCCGCGCTCTCGTGGTAGGTGCCGGGTGCGAGATGGATTGTGTCGCCTGGCTGCGCCAGCCGGATGGCGCGGGCGATGGTTTTCACCGGGCCGGCCAGGCCGTCGTGCGTATCGCGGCCGTTGACCGGATCGACCTGCAAGGCGCGGCCCAACGTCGCCGCCACACGTATGGGGCGCCGACGCATGGCTGCCTCGTTCTCCTCCGCTGTGACCGTGCTGAACGTATTAGGGCGCTGCGTGAGATCCACGACCCGCCAGGCGAGATCCGCCAGACGCGGGTCGCCGATGTCGTCACGGATCCGGCGCAACGCGGCCACGCCGTCGTCGCCAAACTCCAGGATGGCATTGCCGATCGGACGCCAGCCCCACTCGGCATCCGCCCGCGTCGCGTCCGCGTGCTTCCGAAAGGTCGCAATCAGTGCTGCCAGCATCTTCGGGTGCAGACTCTGGGTCTCGGGTCGTCTGAGCGCGGCGAGCTTGCCGAGCGATACCGCCGCGCGGTTCACCACGACCGGATCCGCATGTTCCAAGGCGCCCAAAAGCACCTCGATTGCCTCGGTGTTCTTGGCGATATTGCCCAGTGCCTCGGCGGCAG
This sequence comes from Opitutaceae bacterium, assembly GCA_044344465.1. Taxonomy (GTDB): domain Bacteria; phylum Verrucomicrobiota; class Verrucomicrobiia; order Opitutales; family Opitutaceae; genus ER46. Next base: position 37,166 of record JBIJCX010000011.1, on the reverse strand, counting down.
CGAAGCGCGGGAACCGGGCCGGGTCCTGCAATCCCGCGCGAAAAACAGGCAACAGCGCCGGTGTCGCGTGCACCAGCAGGGCGCGCATCGCCACTTCCCGGATACGCGGATTCCTCGACTGGATCGCGGCGGCCGAGAGCTCGCTCACCGGCACCGGCTGCATCCGGCGCAGAGCAATGATGACGCATTCGCGCAGCATGTGGTTGTCGTGCCGTTCAATCGCCTGCAGCAGCGGCGCGCAGGCAGCGGGATCCCGACGGGCACCCAACGCCAGCGCGGCGACGCAACGCACGCCATTCTCGGCATCCTCAAGCCCGGCGAGCAACGGCTGGAGATCGCCCGTCTTCTGCTTGCCCAGCGCCTGCAGGGCCAGCCGGCGTTCGATGAGATTCGCGGATCGGGCCGACTTGAGGAGCAGCGCCGGATCGAGGGAAAGACTGCCCGCAATACCCTGTTGCAGCGCACGCATTCTTGCAGACACGTCTGGGCTGCGCAGCCCATCGGCGGTCTGTTCCGGCACAAACCCGCGCTCGAGGTGTTGTACATCATCGCTCACCGCCAGCACGGTCGGCACGCCCTTGGTCTGATACGGCTTCCAGCCCTCCCGAAATGGACCGGAGGTCAGGACACTCACCTCGGTCTTAGTGCCGCGGGCGAGGAAGAGGAGATCGTCGAGGGCCTTCAGCTGCGACTGTCCACTATTGTTGCCATAGATCAACAAGGCGTCGACCAGACCCTCGCGCACCCACGTATCGACGTCCATCACCTGGCTCCCGGCGGTGATGACGAGTTCCGGGACATTCCACGACTGGGGCTGCCGCGGGTCGTTTGAGTTGACGACCATGCCGAGCTTAATCCGGTGCTGGTCCAACGCGGCCTTCAGCTCGCGCAGAAAGGCAGTGACGTAGCTCCCACGCAACCGCAGCCAGTCCTCGCGCGAGGCGCCGCGCCGGAACGGCTCGGTGCGGATATCCAGTTTGTAGCGCTGTTTGAATTCGCTGACGATCGGCTCGCTGTAGCCGAACTCATCGGCGAAGCGGAGCGAGTAGTTCTCCACGTAGGTGAGAAAACAAATCCCGTCGTAGCCGGCCTTCACCGACTCTTTGACGGTGAGATCAACCAGCGCCTTCCGCGCTTCGGGATACGCCAATTCGATCGGGCCGCCCTGCCGGCGCACCCCGTGCCGGTCGGCCGGGGCCCACTCGGGATGCTCGAGCCGGAGCTTCGATTCATAGCAAAACGGATAATCACCAAAGCCCGGCGTGTCCGGTGCCGCGCCCCAATCCCACAACGATCCCATACCCCAGATCTCCATCCCACGGGCGTGGGCCGCCTTTACGGCAAGTTGGTCGGGCTTCACCTCGGCATAGAGCGTTTGCAGCCATTCCCAGAGCGAGTAGTAACGGCAATTCTCCGGTCGGGCGTGCATCGTGCTGACCCAGCTTGCCTCCTCCAACCCGCGCCAGTAAATGCGCCGCGCGTGGTTCACGTTCTTGAACAGGTCAAACGTCGCCTCGATGCTCGCTGGGGAATCAATCGGAAGCGACGACCCGAGGAAGTGGTTGTCGCCGGTGCTGACATAAACATCGATGATTGGCTCGGCCGCCGGCGATGACGCAAATCCGACACCCAACAAAACGGTCCCGATGCAAAACTTGGCGGCAGCGATCATGGTGCGACGTTGCTTGGAGGCTGCGATCCGGCCGGCGGGTCGCGCAGGAAGTCGATCAGGAATTCCTGGATGTTCGCGTGCCCGGACTTGCCATCGCCGCGGTAACGCAGTTCCACCTTTACTCCGACCGACTCCAGTTTCCGTTGGAGCATAAGGCCAGACACCGCGGAGTGATTCGGATCCGTCTGGGGTTCACCCGGCACCGGTGGCTTGTCCTGCGTCGGGAAATCCATGAAAACCGGCGGATCGTCGCGGCTGGCGAACTCGATGGGTGAGAAGCGCCTGATCTGCGACAGATGCGAATCACGGGCGGCGAGAAAGGGCGCAAAGGACTCTGCGCGGGACATCCCGGCAAAGCCGAAGGCATGCGCACTGAAAATGCTGTTCGGGATCCATTCGCGCAGTTGCTTCGGATCGAGCGAGGTCACGGGGGCCTTCGCCGCGACGCAATAGAGACGGGTAGATTCGCGCGCGATCGGGTCGATGCTTTGCGGATCTGCCATGTCGTCGTGCAGCGCGAGCCAAAGTGAGGCGCAGCCTCCGGCGCTGACCCCGGTGGCAGCGATACGGGCCGTGTCGACATTCCACTCCCGGGCCTTTGAGCGCAGGAACTGCAGCGCCCGCCGCGCATCGCCGAGCGGCCACTCGACCGGCGGAACGATTTTCGCCGCGTTCGCATCCTGCAGGAAACGGTAATTCACTGCGGCCACGGAAATCCCGGCGCCGAGCAAGGCGCGCACGTCGAGATGCCGGTGAATCTCGCTCTTGTCGTCGGCCGCCCAGCCGCCGCCGTGTATATAGTATGCCAGCGGAGTTGGGCGATTCGACCCTGCCCGCCAAAAATCGATCGTCTGGCGGAAGTGCGGGCCATAGGGCACGTCGGCCAAGGTGGGCATCGGCCCATCGGTCTTCGCCGTCGCCGCGCGCCTTGGCACAGACGGTTGCGACGCCGCGGATTCCTGCGCTCGAGCCGCCACGAACAGGGCGAGGCAGGTGCCGAGTCGCGCCAGCGTGACGGCGCCGCTGGCACTCCGCCAAATGGAAGTTGGTATGGTCATGGACCGGAAAAAGACGCCCGGCGAACTCAACACGACTCCGGTTATAACCCACAAACCCGGATGCTAGCTCCAGGACTCAGAGGGTGCGAGGGGTCCATCGTGCCTGTGTGCCAATATCGAACGGGACCGCTCATGTTCGCGACGATTTTGATTGCCACAAAAAGGCACGAAAAGGATCCGGCCGGCCGTCGAAGGTTGGCCGCGCGCCTATAGGCGCCTTGTGAGCCGCAAGCGCCCTCGGATTTTTGTGCCTCTTTGTGGCCAATGGTTTGGTGGTTTGGGTTTGGTTGCGGCTCCGCCGCGTTGCGCAAACTATCTGGGCTAAAACGTGCCCTTGATGCCAAGGGTGAATTCCGCGCCCGGCACCATGAGCCGGTATTTTCTCGCGAAGTCAGGTGTGCTGGGCGCGTAACGCTCGTAGATGACAGGAGTATCGGTCAGGTTGGTGGCGGTTCCACTTATCGAAAGCCGCTTGTGAAATCGGTACTCGAAATCGGCGGAGACGGTCGTGCGCGGGGCCAGATATTGATAGGTCGATGCCGGCACGGAGACACTCACCGCCTGAAGCGCCAGCCGCGTCCGACCGCGCTGGTTCCAGTTCAATCGCGCCGAGAACTTCGCCCGCGCGAAGCTCACCCCCCAGTTGATAATCTTCGGCACGTAGTTGCTGAAATCGGCACTATTGGGTCCGCGCAGATCCAGCGCCGTGACGTTCCCATAGACCTGGAAGTTTTTGCCCCAATACGGGAGGAAGTACAGCGACTGCCGGTAACTCGCCTCCACCCCCGAAATCCGGGCGGTGCCGACGTTCTGCTTCGTCAGGATGTCGTAGCCCGTGAACTCACCATCGAACTCTTCCGGGATATTCAACGCCTCGAGCAGCGCCGGTGTAGCCGCGACCTGGGAGGCGCCAAAGAAATCGGCAATCGATTTCGCAAAGAGGCCGACACTTCCCACGCCGCCTTTGAAACTATAGGAATCCAGGGAAATGTCATAGCCATCAGAGGTCCAGGGCCGCAGGCCGGCGTTGATCACCCGGATGATCCGATCCGTTCCCGCTGCGGCCGCGGTCGCGTCGGGCAGCGTGGTGTTCGGCACGATTTCCGTCAAATTCGGCCGGCCCATCGTGCGGGCATACCCCACCCGCAAAATCAGATCATCCGTGAATCGATAGCTGGCATTCAGGCTCGGATAAAATCCGTCGTAACTCCGCTCCGCCACGGCACCCCGGTTCTGGTACTGGAGTTTGTTTCGCTCCAGCAAGTCGTTCGTCAGCGGGATGAGCGCGTTGGTGGCGGTCCGGAGCAGTTTGCCATTCGGATCGCGGGCATAAAATGCATTGCGATCGAACAGCGGACCGCGGCCTTCATCCTCGGTCTTCTCGAACCGCACCCCGCCGACGATCCACAAGCGGTTTTCGAATCGTTTCAGGTCCGCCCGCAGGTAGGCGGCCGAAACCGTCTCCTGGAAAAACTTCGATCCGAGTACGTTTTGGGCATGCCAGGTGGTATCGGAGACAAAGTAGTCGGGACGCTGCTTGAACAATTCGTATAACTTGGTCGGACTTACCAGCGGCGGCCGGTGCCCGGCGAAATAGTTCTTCGCGTCCGCCGCATATTCGGGATTCAGCACATCGTAGTTCTTGGCCTGGCGCTCGGTCACGCTGGCGGTCGGGCGAAAATTCCAAAGGGTGAAATCCCGTCGGGCGTCGCGTGTCTGACGGTTCAGCGCTGCGCCCGCCTGCATCGAAAACCCTCCGCCAAAGATCCGACCCACGTCGGCTCTCACCTGATCCTTGGCGTCGGTGGTATCGTAGTGGGTGTTCTTGCGCACGCTCTGGATCGAATACGCGCCCGGATCGAGAACATCCACGGCCACCCCCGACCGATCGACCGCGGTGATGTCACGCGGCTGCGCCGATTTCGCCGTGCCGCCGTATACATCCGTTGCCCGCAGCACGAGGTTCGTGATGCGCAGATCCGTGTAGCCGAAATAGCCCTTGTCGACATCCCGGTAGGTGGTCCGATTCCGCCCGAGCGAGGCGTTGAAATCGATTTTCCAATTCCCGCGTTTGTAGGTGTTGTTGAGCGTAACCTGGCGGGTGCGTTCGTTGCGCTTGAAGGCCGTGCCAAACATATACGCCGTGCCCACTCCGGGCGTCGCGCCCAGGGCGAAGTCAGGCCCGCCGGTGACTCCGGTTCCGAAGACATAGCTCGACCGGTCCTCGCCCCCGTAAATCACCATATCGACGTGGAGCAAATTCACTTTCAGCAGATTGTAGTCTCCCATCCGCCATTCGGCTCCGAGGGCCACATCGGCGGAGTCGACCCGACGCTCGGCCGGGTTTGTATCCACCTGCATCAAGGCCAACCGGTTGAGGTCCCAGGGCGTGAGCACCTCGCGCGTAAGATTGGTGCGCATTGTCGCGCCCCCGGAAAAATTCAAGGCGAACGATTGGTTGATGGGAAACTCGTAAGCCAGATTGAACCCCGGTTGCACCGGGAGGATTTCCAGTTCCGGTCGGCTGCCGCGCTTGGCCAGGCCACCGCCGACGAATCCGCGGCTGTTGAACGTGCTATAGGCACGGTAGGAAAGCTGGGGATCCCGGCGTTCGAAACCGCTCTTGCTGATCGCATTGATCATTCCGCCCTGCGCATTGGCCGGCAGATCGGGCGTCGGCACCTTGGTGACTTCGATCCGGCTGATGTTGTTCAACCGCAGCGCGCCCAGTTCGATATTGCGGCCGCCGCCAAACGACGCGCTGCTCGCAACCTCGCCGCCATCGATGGTCACGAGCGTGCCACTGCTGGGAAATCCCCGGAGCGACACCCCCTGACCGGCCGTCGAGGAGTCGACGTTGACCCCGGGCAGATACTTGATGAGTTCAACGGCGCTGCCCTCCCCTGAATCGCCAAATTCGCCGGCGGCGACCACGTTTCTGATGTTCGCGGCGTTACGTTGCTCGTTTAACGCCAGCGATTGGGCGTTCATCCGGGTTTCCTCGACCGAAAACGCATCAAGCAAGATGACCTTGCCGGAGCCCGTCGCTGTACTTCGGACGGATTCGAGATCGAAGTCCTTCCGCACGATCCGGCCTGATTCGACCTTGACGGTGGTAGATTGGGGAGTGAGTCCCGTGTAGGAGACGATGACATCCACCTCCCCGGGAGGCAGGTGATGCAGGAGGTACTCCCCGCTGCTGTTGGTGAAGGCTTGGCGATCCGTGCCCTTCACCACAATGCGGGCATTGTTCAGGTAACTCCCGCCGGAAACATTAAATACCCGGCCTTGTATTTCACCAAATTGAGCAGACTCGGCGGAGACTGTCTTTCCGGCGGTAAGGAGCATAATCGCAGCGCCTGCGATCAGTCCTCGGATCTGGAGTGTGGCGTATTCTGAGGTCATAGAATGGGATTATGTAAGGGGGTCTTCAAGGCTCTTTGCCAAGAGTGCATGCAGCTGTATTTCTGTGCACAGAAGTGTCAATATTCTTCGTCGCATTACGATCAGTTTCGAAATCAGCGCCGCCCCCTCGACGTTCCCCGGCGCGATCATTCAACAGCACCGGTTTGGTCTCTGCCTGGCGTCTTCGACTCCGCACTACCATCGATGAGCGGAAAGCGTTCCCGGCCACGCGGCACAATTCCAAGTCGTTTGTTTTTAGCCGATGTATGCCAGCTCTTCCGGGGTCAGATCGCGCGCCGCCGCGTCAGCCGCCGGGCGAACCAACGCCACTGTCTTGTTGATGATGTCGTCGATATGTCGCTCCATCGCCGCCCTTGCCGCCTTTGAGTCCCGTTGGGCGATCGCGTCGAAAATCTCCTGGTGACTCGCCATGACCACCCGGTGATTGGCATCCGCTTCCGCCTTGGTCACCTGCGGCCATTTGATCATGAACGGACCCGCCACCACGCGGTTAATCAAGTGCAGACGCAAAATCTCCTTCCGCATGAGGTTATTCTTCGCGGCTGCCATGATGCCAATGTGGAATCGGATATCCTCAACGTTCAAACGAATCATATCCTCGGCCGCCGCCGTCTCATCCTCGGTTGCAATGATCCGCTCGCCCAGCTCATGCATTGCCTCGAGTGCCAGCTGGATCTCGCGCAATTCGCCATCGGTGCGCCGGGTCGCAGCCTTTCCCGCCGCGTGGGCTTCAAGGGCCAGGCGCATCTCACATATCTCACAGAACTCCGCAAATTCCAGTACTTTAACGCATGCTCCAAGACGCGGCCGCATCGTGACGAGACCATCCGCCTGCAACTTGAGCAACGCCTCGCTCACGGGAGTGCGACTGACCCCGATCGCAGCCGACAACGGCTCGGTTAACAGGGGATGACCGGGCGGATACTCTCCATTCAAGATTCGTTTGCGAATGAACTCGTAGGCCAAATTCGGTTTAACATTCTTCATCGTGAATTCAGACCATACAGTTGCATGGACGACCGGCAAGCCGGAATCCTTTTCACGTGTCGCACGGCCCCGGGATCCCAGGCAAAGTCCACGGACCGATTGCATTCGCCATGGCCTGCGAGCTGCAAACGCAGCGGCTCGGCTCAATCGGCAGATATCCGCTCGTGGAGAGCAGGGTGCGCAGCTTATCGACCAGGTTCGCAAACGGTTTGATTTCGTCCAGCGGCATCGGCAGCAGTATTCTGATCGTCCGCACCGGGAAGCGATCGGATTGTCTCTTGGCTGGCCGTTGACGGTCCTGGTGTCCAGACCGTGCGCGGTGTCGAAGCGGTCGCCGCGTCGTGGAAGGAAGCGGCCAAGGTGCTCGGGGCTAAAAAGAAGTCGCGCCATCAAAGCGGCGACATCCGTTGCTGAGATGGGCAATGATGTCAGGCAGGTTTCGTGCTCCCTCGCATGCGATTCAGCACGTTCGCCGTGATCTGCTGGGCGCGTGGATCGGTGCCTTTCGGCTCGGTATAGACTTTCGGCCGCACGTAGCCTGGCGGCACGGAGAGCGAGTCCCCCCACCAGCAGGTCGAAGCGTTGAAAACGAAGTTGCCTTTCGGGCCGGGATAGAGGGTCGCGGCATAGATGCCGCCGTTGAGTTTGCCAAGACGCGACTGGGTTGGACCAGTGGAGACGACGACGAGGCCGGGGATCGGCGCTGGGTCGCCGTGCCACTCCCAACCGACGAGGCCGGGGATGGAGTCGCCTATCCTCATGCCCGTTCCCTCGAAAATCCAGTGGCCGGGCGCGCTGCACGCCCAGTCGGCACCGCCGGTAAAGGGCGGCACGTTGCGCGCGCCGATAAGCAGTCCTTCGTGGGGCGACTGGTGCGGGAGTTTCTGCATGTCGGCCGCCGCGTTCTCCTGATCGGTCTTCACGTTCGGGTCGCGCGGGCCGAAGGCGTCCACGCGGCCGTAGATGCGATGCGGTCGGCCATCGCTGGACGGGCGTGGGTTGATCACGCCGCAAACGGCATTGCCTGAGAAAAAACCGACGTTCAGCCCCGCCGCGATGGCTTCGTGCACGCCGTGATACATCGCCAGCGACCAATACTCGTCATGGCCGACCGAGAGGAGACCTTTACCGCGGAGCAGTCCGCACGGCTCGGCGTGGGTGTCGAGGTTGGAGATGTAGGTCACGTCGTAGCCGTGCTGTTCGAGCCAGAACGCGAACGGGAACTCCCACAGGAACCACTCGCCGCTGCCGGTCGAGAGCGGCTGGTCGAGAATCTGGCAGTATTTCCCGTAGGGCCGGTCGAAGCTGATGTCCACCTCGGCGCCCCAATACCAGGGGCGCTTGCCGTTGTCGTAGAGCGAGAACTGGTTCGGCCAGCGGTTGTAAGCCTGCCAGGTGGTGTCGCTGCACTGGAAGATGAAATCCGCCGGCCGGTCATCGCGCACAATGAAGATGACGTAGCTCTGCAGACCCTCGCGTTCGGCAGTGAGTTTGCCAACATAGACGCCGCTGACCCAATCGCGCGGGATGCGCACCGTCGCGCACGGCTCCCAATGGCATTCACGCAGGCGGCGAGGCCCGATGGGCGGGTCGGGCTGCACGCGGCCTTTGAACGGGCCGAGGCTGGCCATCTGCCGCCCGCCCGCGCCGCCGTAGTAGCCGGTGCGATAGATATCGAGCCGGAACGGCGACGGCGGATTGGTGCCGACGTGGAACGTGATCGTATCGCCCGCGCGGACGCTGGTGCGCGAGCAATAGCCCTCGATCCACGGACAGCGGTATTTTGTCGCCGGATCAATGCGAGTGCGGGTGAGCATCCAATCGCGCGTGCCGGGCTTGGTGTTTTCGTCGCGGATGAGATCGGCGTCGCGGGACGCGCCCAGCGGCACTGAGGCGCAGCCGCCCATCGCCATCGTCGCGCCGAGACCTGCCGCGGCCCGGAGGAGATCGCGGCGCGAGAGACGATCGGCCATCAGGCCGTCTGCGCCGACTGTCCAACCCCGGCGCGTCATGGTGCTGCTCCTGTTTTGGCTCATAAGAAACTGCCCGAATTCGCCCGCCGGAAGTGCTCCAATCACTATATAATTGGAAGGAACTGGATCTTCAGGGGCTTGGGGCCAGGAGGAATTTGACGGCAAAACGAAGGCACCCTTAGCCACCCATGGCTGACGACGCCGGTGAAAGCCTGCAAACGCGAGACTGGCGGGGCGCCGAGATCTTCCTGCCAGAAATCGGCGGAGGCGGGTGCAGCAGGCGCACGGAGTGGTTTGCTCGCGAACCTCACAAGGCCCGCAGCCAAAGCTCGGCCCGACTCGCGGTCAAGGCGCGAGTCTTCAAATTGACAGTCCACCGCGGCGGTTTGAACGAAGTCGTCGTCCGGGGTCGAATGGCCGGCCCTGTCAGTACAGAAAACCGGTTCGCCGTCGGCGGGGTCCTTAATCTGACCGGCGTGGGGTTGAGCTACAATTTCTCCGCCTCCGGTGAGCCCGGGGCGTTCCGCGGCTAGCTCACGACACCGATCGAAGCTCCCTCGACAAACTCCGGCAGCAGCAGGACCGATTTCACCGGGCGATGTCCGGGGCCAGCCCGGACGGTCCGCATCAGTGTCGAGAATATCTCTTTCGCAAATATCTGCGAACTGCAGACATAGCGGCTTGGCTCGATCGGTAGATAGCGCAGGCACATGTCGTCGTCGCGACACAGGAGGGACATATCGCGCGGAACGTTTAGTCCCCTCGCACCCAAGATGGCGGATATGGCAATGTAATGGTACGGATTCACGATGAAGAGCGCGGTCGGCGGAGCGGGCATTTGGAGGACGCGCGTGACCACTTGTTGCAATGCCACCAGATCGCCCCGGTGCCGCAGCAGGTGGCCCACCGCGTCGCCGCCAGCCCGATTCACCGCGTCCATGAATCCTTGCTCGGTCTTGCGGTGCCCGGCCCAATCCACTTCCTCAATGACGAGGCCTATCCGTCGGTGTCCATTGCGCAGCAGAACATTGGCGGCATGGCGCGACGTCGCCAGCATGTCGATATCCACACATGGCAGCGAGACGCCATCATGGGCGGTCCCATGGAGAACGGTGGGGACTCCCTGTGAGCAAAACCAAGCCTGACACGCCCGTTTCGCCGAAACGAGAATCCAGCCGGCGCAAGGAAAACGGACAAGAAGGCGCTTGAGCGCAGCCGCCGGGCGGTCGGAAAGGTATCTCTGGTCATAGTGCGTATCCAGGCGGAACCCATTCGAATAGAGCAAAGGCTGCAGCTTATCGACCAGGTTAGCAGAGGGCTTAAGTTCGTCCAGCGGCCGTGGCAGCAACATGCCAACGGTGCGCACGGAGGCACGGGCCGATTTCCTGGCCGTCTGAGCCAGGATCTGGGTTTCCAAACCGTGGGCCGTGCGAATGAGCTTTTTCTGCCGGAGGATCTCAATTGCCGCTCGAACGGTCCTCCGGCTGACCTGCAGCTTTTCGACCAGTTGCCGCTCACCCGGCAGGCTGCCCTGAAGTGCACCCCGCCGGATCTCGTCTTCCAGGTTACGCGCCACCTGCTGCGCAAGCGTCAGATAGCGTGGTGAACTCGTGAACATCTCGCCCAAGTCTGCCCAGCGTTTATCCGGCGTCACGACCGGAATCCGGGAATCCAACAGCCGGCCGGTGCTGGGTAAAGTCCGGGAAAAGTTCGACCCCCACGCCACGCTCCGACAACCGCGACCGACAAGTTCCATCCTCACGCGCGCTGCGGCGGAAAATCGGAGGACAAGGCCGGTGAGCGCAGCGCCGAGCGCTGCCTTGGGAGCCGGTCGAGGCATGCGCCGGGCCTCGCAATGAGATCTCCTGACAAAGAAGAATATCCCCTAACCGTCCGACCGGCTCCCCTCTGGTTACATTATGAGTCCAGTTTAATTCGCTTTTTTCGCCGCACGCCAAGGGCCTAAATTACGCCAGAAAAGTCGCACCCGGAGCCTCGCCCTCCCCTCCCCCCACTCCCGCCCACCAAGTTCATCCCCTATGAAAACCATGCATCAACTGATTCGAACCCTTCGCGGCGGAAGCCTGATCGCCACGGCAATTTGGCTGCTGGCCACGACCCTGACCGCGCAATCGTCGCAGACCGGCATACTGGCCGGCAAGATCCTCAACGCCACGAGCGGAAATTATCTCAACAACGTCCGGGTGGTGGTGAAGGACACTTTGCTGGAGGCCAATACGAATGAGAATGGAGAGTACCGGATTGTCGGGGTGGCCGCCGGCTCGGTCAGTGTATTGGTTTCGTACACTGGCATGACGTCTCAGACCAAGTCGGTCCAGGTCGCGGCGGGCCAAGTCGCCCGGCTCGATTTTGATCTGGCGCTTGCCGGCGCCGCCAACGAGTCGTCGACCATCATCAAACTGGATGCATTCACCGTCGCGGAACGGGAACTGACGGCCCAAGGCAACGCCCTCAATGAGCAGCGCAACGCCGGCAATATCAAGAATGTCGTCTCGATCGAGGAATTCGGTGATCTCGGCATCACCAATCCCGGCCACTTCCTGACCTACGTCCCCGGTGTCAGCAATGTCTACAATACCACGGGCGAAGTCGAGATGATCGGCCTGCGGGGCATGGGTGCGAGCGGCACGGTTGTGATGATCGATGGCGCCGAGGCCGCCAGCAACGATCCGGCTTCGCGCGGGTATAATTTCAGCGGCACGAGCACAACCAACCTCGACCGCATCGAAGTCAGCAAGGTCCCGATGCCCGACATGCCGGCGAATGCCGTGGGCGGATCCATCAACATGGTGTCGAAGAGCGGGTTCAACCGCAGCACCCGGCAATTGCGGTACAATGTTTTCACTACGCTGCAGGCGAAAGGCACCAACCTTGGGGTGCCGCACACCCTCTCGCGTTTCGCCGGACCGGATGATCGCACCACGATGTGGCCGGTGCAACCTGGCTTCGACCTCAGCTACACGCTGCCGCTCAATGACGCCGTGGCTTTTACGTTCAATGCCGGTCACAACGCCCGCTACCAGGACCGGGAGTACATGTCGCCCGGCTGGGATCGCACCCTTCTGGTGCAGACCACCGGGAGCCTCAACTCCCCCCTGAACATCTTCACCAAGGATATCGCAGCGGTCGGCGCCGACTGGAAATCCAACGTCGGCGTAATTCGGACGCGCGTGGATTTCACCACCCAGAACGCCTACACCCGGCAACAATCCGTCCAGTGGAATGCCGGCGCCGGAGCCACCGGTGGCGAGACGTTCACGAATGGTGCGGCGACGGGAGTGGGCACGCTCACGAACACCTCGGGGCAGAGCATCAATCAATATCGTCGGCTGTTAAACGGGAGGATCAGCCACATTTATACGGGCGACACCTGGAAGCTCGACTGGAATGCCGCGTACTCCGAAGCACGCCGGCTGTTCAGCGACATCGACGAGGGATTCTTCGGCGGGGCCAACATGACAATCTCGAATGTGGTGGTCTCCGTACAGGGCCTGGACGGTATCAATTGGGTGAGGCAGCCGACCGTCACCGCCAAGACGCGCACCGGGGTGGCGATCGATCCGAACGACGTGAATCTGTATACGTTGAACACGACCTCGAGCGGCCGGATGTACTTCAAGAATACCCTCGGCTCCGCTTCGGCCAATGCTTCGCGCAGCTTTGCCACCACGTTTCCCCTCACCCTCAAGGCGGGCGCGTCGGTAGGTGCGACTGTACGCGACACCTGGACGGAGTCCCTGTCGTGGAACTTCCGCCCACCGGCGTCCGCCGGCGGCCAACTCGTGGGAAATTACGATCTCATCGCCGATCGCTACTCGGCGCGCCGGGAATTCAAAGGTGGACTCAAAATCAAATACCTGAGCACCGCGAAACTGTGGGACCTCTACAAGCAGCATCCCGAGTATTTTCAACTTAACGAATCGGCGGCGTATACCAACCGGGTCAACAACTCGAAGAAACTCGAGGAAACCATTTCCGCGGCGTACCTCCGGGCGGATGTAAAGGCCTTCGAGAACCGGCTGTGGATCATTACGGGGGTCAGGTTCGAACGTACGGATGACGCGGGCTACGGACCGCTCAACGATATCCGCAACACTTACGTGAAAAATGCCGCCGGCCAAATCGTGCTGGGGAGCAACGGCCGACCGACCCAAATTACCGCCGACGCCCTGGCCCTGGCAAAATTGCAGTTCAAGGAGCGCGCCGCGTACAGTGAAAAGAGCTATCAGGGCTTCTATCCCAGCGTGAATGCCAGCTATGCGCTGGGCAGTCATTTCGTCTTGCGCGCCGCCTATGCCGGAACCATCGGGCGGCCGGATCTGAGTTTTATCACGCCCGGCACGTCCATCACCGATCCCTCGGCGACAACCCGCACCATCACCGTGGTGAACACCGGGTTGCAACCTTGGACCGCAGATAACTACGACCTCACCCTCGAGTCCTACGAATACAAAGGTGCGACGGTTTCGATCAGCGGATTTCGGAAGGATGTCACGAAGTTTTTCACCTCGGTGCGCGTTCCTGCCACCCAGGCGCTGCTGGATCAGTATGGCCTGCCGGAGGATTTATTGACCGGAGACTACGAAATCATCACCCGCGAGAACTCACCGCTCGCCGCCAATCTCCAGGGCTTCGAATGGAACTGGCGGCAGTCGATGCGGCCCTTCGCCGCCCTCCCGTCCTGGGCGCGTTCCGTTGGGTTGTTTCTTAACGGGACGCATCTGCGAATCGGCGGACCCGGGGTCGCCAATTTCACCGGGTATTCCACCCGCATCATCAATTGGGGCGCCAGTTTCGCGCGGGCCAATTTCGTGGTGAAGCTCAACGCCACTGCGTCGAACGGCCCGCGTACCGCCTCCGGTTCAGATGGCACCTATACGGCCGTCGCGCCGCGCACGCTGCTTGGCGGATCGATCGAGTACCGACTGTCCAAACGCGTGACGCTACACCTGTCCGGCCAAAATCTATCCTATGCGTATTATCGTAACATGACCTACGCGCCGGGTCGTCCGGCCTATGTGCAACCGTCAACCTTCCGCGATCTGGGGACCGAGTATGTCTTCGGCGTGAAGGGCGAGTTTTAATCAGACGAAGAGTTTCCCCGTACAGGTCAGCACGTCTGAACATTAGGCTCCGGGTGGCCCGTACGGCACGTTCTCTACCGTTGCGTTTGGCAGTGTTGCGACGGCAGTGCCAACGCCACCTCGACCTCTGGCTAGATCCTCCCGTCCTCTTGGCAATCGATAGCATACCCCAAATAAGAACATGAAAGCAAAGATTCTTGCCGCACTGTGCAGTGCCTCGATGGCTCTCGCCCTCGCGCCCACCTCCACCTGCCGGGCCGCCGCCGGCGTCGCCCTCGCGGCGCAGACTGCCGCGATCACCGGCCGCGTGCAAAACGAAACAACCGGCCGGTTTCTGAACAACGCGCGCGTCACGGTAAAGGGGACCAATCTGCGCGTTTTCACCGACGAGACAGGCAGCTATTATCTCGCCAACGTACCGGCCGGTCCGATTGTCCTCGAGGTGTTTTACACGGGCCTCGACGAGCGGCAGATTCCCCTCAATGTCGCGGCCGGCCAAAGTATCACGGAAGACGTGAAGCTGACTCCCCTCGGAGCGGGACTGGTCAAACTCGACCCTTATGTGGTCGGGGCGTCCAAAGTAATGGATCAGGCGACGATTGCGATCAACGAACAAAGATTTGCGCCCAACATCAAGACCGTCGTGTCCACGGGTGACCTCGGCGAGCAAGTGGAGGGCAATGTGGCTGAATTCCTCAAGTTCGTGCCGGGAATTTCCACGAACGATACCCGTCAAGGGGGATCGGAAATCGCCGTGCGGGGATTTCCCTCCAATCTGACGGAGATCACCCAGGACGGTACGGCGACCGCCAACGCGCCGTTGTCCGGAAATACGCGCACGGTGAGTACGCGGTCGACCGTGTCGATCACCAACGTCGCCCGCGTGGAGGTGCTGAAGGTTCCCACGCCCTCCACGGGCGCAGACACGATGGCCGGTTCGGTGAATCTCGTCAGCCGGAGCGCGTTCGAAAGCTCCCGCCAGTTCAGGTATCAGGTGAATCTCGGGGGATCGCACACCGACATCAAAGACTACGTTTCACTCCATAAGAAAAAGTCACTGTGGGAAGACAAGGATATCTATTTCGCGCGACCCTCCATGAGCTTCACCTACAATCATCCCGTGAGCAAAACCTTCGGGTACACTCTTTCAGGGATGTATGATCAGAAGGGCCTCATCAACGAGGCCTACCTCCCCACCTTCAATCGGAATAGCCCGACCTTTGGCGCCTCGAACCGGGCGCCCTTCCTCTCCGGCGCGCTGCTGATTGAAGCCGGCCAAAAAGGTGCGCGCGCTCACGCGGGCGCCACCGCCGATTGGCGGGTCACTCCCAATTCCGTGCTGTCAGCCGGGGTCCAGACCTTCTCGTCGTTCAACCAAAACGGAGATCGTCGCATCTCTTTCACCACCGGAACCACCACCGTCCCGACCGTGGCCGGCGGCATCCAAGGCCGCTTCACCGAAGACACCACGATTGGAGCCACGGGACGCGGCGCGGTCTCCTTCACGAACAACAACCAAGTGCAGAATTACGCCGGCACCCGGGGGAATGTTCGTTACAAGTTCGACAACGGCGACTGGAAGTTCGACCTGCAAACGGCTCAGTCCGGCGCCAGATTCTGGTACCGGACGCTGCCAGACCGCGGTACGGTGCGCAACGTCACTGCCAGTACCACGACTCCCCTCCGGGTGGAGTTCCACGACATCGATCCCGTCACGGGACCCGGCAAAGTCACGGTTTTTGACAATAATAACCAGGCCGTAAACCCCAGCGATCCGAGCATCCACAACCTTACCGCGATCTCCGGGGTTTCAACTCTCGCCGCCGATGTGCGCGATGACGTGTCGAGCTATAACCTGGACCTGAAGAAGAAGCTCGGCTCTCTCGCTATTCCTGCCTCGGTTCAAGTGGGCGGCGTGCGCCGGACGCGGGATCGGAAGCGGGACAGCCGCCCTTCTGATTATACCTACAATGGACCGGGCGGAAGCAAAGTGTCGACGCCCTTTACCATTCAGGACGTGAAGTTGTTCGATCAATCCTACACCTTGGTTTCCCCCAACCGGGTGGCCGAACTGTGGCAGCGGGATCCGTCCCAGTTCGTTCAAACCCCCACTCAAATTGGGACCTCAGAGAGCCAAAGAGTGCAGAACACGGAACGCATCAAGGAAACGGCCGATGCACTCTATTTCCAAACCGAGTTTCGCCTGCTGGGCGATCGGTTGAATGTGCTCACGGGAGTTCGCTATGAAAGAACGGCGAGCGTGGGCGCAGGAGCACTCGGCACCCCCAACGACGTCTATGTCCGCAATCCCGATGGAAGTTTTGCGCTGACCCCTGCCCGCGCCCGCATTCGCAAGCCCGCAGCCGGCGCAGTTGGCTCACTGGAGGAGGTGAAATTCATTTTCCATGAACTCGCCTCGCACTCCCAGCGGACATACGACGGCTACTATCCCAGCCTGCACTTCACCTATACGATCACGGATGGTTTTCTGGCGCGTGCGGCGTACGCGAGGACCTACGGACGGCCCAACTTCTCTTTTGTCATTCCGCGCACTGACATCAATGAAGCGCTGGATACGGGCGGGGCTGTGGTGGGCGGGACCCTGACCGTTCGCAACCCGGGTCTCCTCCCGTGGACCGCGGACAATTACGATCTTTCTCTGGAGTACTACACGAAGCAGGGCGGCGTTTTTGGCGCCGGGGCGTTCCGCAAGGACGTCAAAAACTTCTTTGGCGCGGAAACGAGAGACGCCACCCCAGAAGAGCTGAGAGAAGTGGGCATTGAGTCGAGCAGTCTCGGCTGGCGGGTCGTCACCACTTCGAATGTCGGTGACGCCCGCATCGAAGGGGTCGAACTCAACATGAATCAGTCGCTTCGCCTCCTCGATCCTTGGCTGGTCGGTTGGGGCAGCAGTTTCCGAGTCTTTGGCAATATCACCAAGATCAAGCTTGCCGGGGATCGGACGGCGGATTTTTCGGGGTTCATCCCGACCAGCGCGAACTGGGGAATTCAATTCACGCGGCAGCGGTTCGACGGCTCACTCAAGTGGAATTACAAGAGCGCCTGGAACGTCTCCGCCCTGTCTGGCCTCGGGGCCAACGCCTATTCGTACGTTCCCGCCCGAACGCACCTTGACGTCAACCTCGGTTATAGCCTCAGGCCCAATCTGGCCCTTTTCGTTCAACTGCGGAACGTCACGCGCGTATTCCAGGAGGTTTTGCAGCGGAGCGACGAACTGCCCGTTTACGCGCGAGAGACAAATTTTGCCCGGTGGGAGGGCGTTTCGACCAACATCGGCCTCAAAGGATCGTTTTAGCCGCACGGAGTCTTGACCGCCTGCCCAATCTTTTCGAAAGCACCCGAACTAAAATGAAACCCAACGATCTGTTTCACGCCCTCAGCGGCTGCCTTGCCTTGGCGCTCGCGTCTGCTCCCTCGCTCCCTGCCGCGGAGGGCACGCCCGCCAGCGTCGCCCGCCAAGACACTGGCAGCATCCGCGGCCGGGTACAAAACGTGGTGACCGGTCGCTACCTGAACAACGCACAGGTGGCCTTGAAACAATATAACATTTTCGCCCAGACCGACGAATTCGGCAACTACGAGCTCGCCCGAGTCCCCAGCGGGCCGACTGTCCTGGAGGTTTTTTACACCGGCCTCGACCCCCAGCAGATTCCGCTCCAGGTCACACCCGGCCAAACCATCAAGCAGGACGTGAACCTGACGAATGTGACGCGCTATGGATCGAAAGACGGGATCGTTAAGCTCGACCCGTTTACAGTGGCGTCAACCCGAGCGACCGATGGGGCGGAAATTGCGATCAATGAACAGCGGTCCGCCCCGAACATCAAGAATGTCGTTTCAACCGAGGCATTCGGCGACGTCGTGGGCGGCAACAGCATGGGCGAATTCCTCAAGTTCATTCCCGGCGTGCAAACCCAGGGCGGACAGTTCGAATCGGAGTCGGTCTATGTGCGCGGATTTCCGAATTATATGACCTCGGTGAGCAGCAACGGCGCGCAGATGGCCACGTCGCAGGTCAGCGGCAACAACCGGCAATTTGGACTCCAGGCGATCTCGATCAACAGCGTGGCCCGCGTGGAGGTGACAAAGGTTCCCACGCCCGCCACCGGCGCCGACTCCATGGCTGGTTCGGTGAACATGGTGGGAAGAAACGCCTTCGAAAACGCCCGGGCCGATTTCAAATATCAACTGAATCTGATGGGCTCGTCGCTTTCCCTTACGCTGAAGAAAATGCCGGCCCCGGACGAAATCTACACGTATCGAATCCGACCTGGCTTCAGCTTCAACTATACGCTGCCCATAAATGACCGGCTCGGAATCGTCCTCAGCGGCTCGCATTCCAATATGTACGTCCCGCAGAACACGGACACCTTTACCTACACGACCAGCGGAACCGGCACGGGCGCCTCGCTGAGCAAGCCCTACTTGTCGAGTTGGGCGCTCCTCGACGCCTTTCAATATCGGTACCGGAGCAACGTGACATTCAAGGTGGACTGGCGGGTCACCACCCACTCCGTCCTGTCCTTCAGTGTTTCGGAGAATTATCAGCTGATGCTCAGCCCAAGTAACAACACTTTGACTTTCGGCACCGGCACCACGGGCACCCCGACGGTGACCGGGGGTGTGCCCTTCACCTTCGGGGACAACTTTACCAACGGAGCCACGGGGCGCGGCGCCGTCACACTTTCGGCGCTCTACACGCGCAGGACCGAGGCGACCAACGGGGAGAACATTCAGTACCGCTTCGACAACGGAGAGTGGAAAGTGGAGGCGCGGGGCGGCGTGTCGATCGCCAGAGCTTGGTTTCGAACCACGGAAAAGGGAAATTTCTCTCAGGTAAACGCCACCTTGAAGATTCCCGTGCGGGTAGTTTTCACCGACATCGACAACTACGCCGGGCAGCCGCACCGAACCCAGGTTCTCAACAATAACAACCAGGAGGTGGATCCGTATGATCCTAATAATTACAACCTCACGCGGGCGACCGGCAGTGCCACCCAGGTGCGGGACGAAGTGCAAAGTTACAGTTTGGACATCAAGCGCAGACTGCGGTTTCTCCCCTTCCCCGCCTCGATGCAAGTCGGCGGCGCGCTCAAGCAGCAAGTTCGCGACAAGCAAACACCCGGCAGGACCTACACGTATCAAGCGCCCAATGGCGATCTGTCGTCCGCGCCCTATGTGGCCCGGGTGTACGCGAATCAGAAAGCCCCCTTTAACAATGTCGACCGAGGCGTGCCGTGGCTTTCACCGGCTAGGACGTTCGAAGCCTGGAGGGCGAACCCGTCGCTCTTCACCATGACGTTGGCCAATCTGGTGGAGCAACATCAAAGCCGGGTCGGGAATTCGCAGACGATCAAGGAAACCTCTCCCGCCTATTATGTGCAGGCGGAAATGAGCTTTTTCAAAAACCGTCTCAATTTGCTCACCGGCGTCAGGTATGAAAAGACCACGGACGACGGGCGCGGGCCGATCGTGGATTCGACGGCGGTCTTTGTGCGTAACGCCAACGGAACGTTCGCCCACGACGCCGCGGGTCGGCAGATCCGCAAACCCGAGGCTGGCGCGGCGGGCTCCCTGGAAGAGGCAAGGCTGATTTACGTGGAGCGCGGCTACCAGGCAAAGCGGGCTTACGACGGCTACTACCCAAGCCTACATCTCACCGGCAACATCACGGAGAACTTCATTGTCCGGGCAGCCTACGCCAAGACGTACGGACGGCCCAATTTCTCCAGCATCATTCCATCCACCACCACCCGGGAAAACGATCTGGGACCAGATCCCGATCCGTCGCTGGTGAAGGGAACCATTACCGTGAGCAACACCGGGCTGCGCCCCTGGTCGGCCGACAACTATGATCTGTCGCTGGAATATTACACCGATGCCGGCGGACTCTTTAGTGCCGGCGTATTTCAAAAGAAGATTAAGAACTTCTTTGGCACCTATGCAAAAGTTCCAACCGTGGCCGAGTTGGCGACGCTGGGCCTGGGCCCTGAGTACGAAGGCTGGCAGGTGAACAGCACCATCAACTCCGGGGATGCGAGTGTGACGGGAGGGGAAATCAGCATGAATCACTCGCTGCGCCGGCTCGGCGGCTGGGGACAATACTTCAGAGTCTTCGCCAATTACACCAAGCTTGAGCTGGAAGGCGCGCAAGGAGCCAATTTCAGCGGCTTCCTGCCCAAGAGCGCAAACTGGGGAGTCACGTTCAGCAAGAAACCGCTGATTGTAATCGCAAAGTGGAATCACCGCGGGCTTGAGGACCGGGGCGCGTTTGCCGCCTTTGGACCGGACGGCCGTTCTTTGTTTCGGCCCACGACGCGGCTCGATTTGAACCTCGAGTACTATCTGCGGCCGAATTTGTCGCTCTCGCTCAGCGCTCGAAATGTTTTCAACGTGCGAGTGGTCACGCTCCGCGAGGGTTCGCAAACCCCGGATTACGCCAAATTGGGCTCGATTTTGGAACATGGTATTCCGTTCAGCGTGGGCATAAAAGGTTCTTTTTGAAACCAGACGGTCCCAGATAACCGCGGAGTCGTTTTCCAACCATGAGCAACATGCCAATCCTAGGCACTGCCTCAGCCCCGCCGTTACGGACGAGGTTGCGGACAAGTCTTACGCGCCGCCAGTTTGTTCGGGACGCTGGTCTCCTGGGAACCGGTCTATTCCTCCTGCCCAGTGGCCTGCGCGCGGGCCCAGCCACCCCGAGCAAGAAGCTAAATATTGCCTTGATTGGCGTTGGCGGGCGTGGGCGCTACTTCTACGACTCCATTGCCGCCGAGAACGTCGTGGCGCTTTGTGACATCGACGAGTCCAAGCTGATCGGAGCGCACCAACGCTTTCCCCGGGCGAAGACGTATGTCGATTGGAGAAAATGCATCGACGACAAGAACATTCAGGCAATTGTCATCTGCACGGCCGACCATTGCCATGCCTTTATCGCCAACTGGGCCCTCAATCGCAATCTTCACATCTACTGCGAAAAGCCGCTCGGAATCACGGTAAATGAGGTTCGCAAGGTACGGAGCCACTGGCTCCAGAAAAAGGGAAAGATTGCGACCCAAGTCGGTACCCATGGTCAAGCCCAGCCAAACTACAATCGCATCCGGGAACTTGTCCTGGACGGTGCGATTGGTGAACTGCAGGCGGCGTATGCCTGGGGCGATCGGAAGATTCGCCGCACCGGTTATTGGCCCGCGGAAGGCGCCCCTCCGCCCGGGCTCCACTTTGATCTTTGGCTCGGACCCGCGCCGGATCACCCCTATAATCCGCGATATTTCGTCGGCGAGGGAGCGGGCTGCCTCAGATGGAACATGTTTTGGGATTTCGGCGCCGGCCAGGTGGGCGACATGGGCTCGCACAATATGAACATGCTCTGGAATGCCGTGGATGCCACGATCCCCGTCGAGATCGAAGCCAAGGGCGAGCCCTACCATCCTGAAGTAACTCCCGTCGAACTTGAATGCCTGTATCGGCATCCAGCCAATCAGTGGCGGGGTCCCATGAACATTTCCTGGCATCAGGGCGGCCGGATGCCGCGCTCACCGAAGCCCTACATCGATCTGTTGAAGATTACCGATGGAGTCATGTACAAAGGAAGCCGCGGGTTTTTGATCGGCAATTATCGCGATGGATCCCGTCTGCTGCTTCCTTTTGGCGACAACGCGGATCTTACCTACTATTCGCGCCGGTCGAGCGAGGCGACCCTGCCGACGCTCGGGCACTTTGTGCAGGAGTGGATCAACGCCTGCAAAGATCCGAGCCAGAAGACATCATGTGATTTTGAACGTCACGGCAATATGATGGAGCAAAATCTGCTCGGACTCGTGGCCTATCGGGCTGGCAAAGCGCTCACTTACGATGGCGCCCAGGGCCGCGTGACGAACTCCTCGGCGGCAAACGACTTTCTGGCCAAGGAGTACCGCAAGGGTTGGTCACTTGATGGGTAGATGGCCACCATGTTCAGTATAATCACATCCGATCAGACTCTTTAGCCGCCCTGCCCGAAACCACTCAACCATGATTGCCCGAATCCAACTCCTACGAACCGTTTGCCGGGGATGCGTCGCCTTTGCTACAATCGCGGTCGCAAGCCAAAACTCGTCCGGCCGGCCCGCCAGTGCCAGCCCAGCAACCGGCCAACAGACTATGAAGGCCGGAAAGCTAACCTCCGCCGGCTGCTGGATTCCGGACCAAGTTGAGGAATTGCCTCGAGTGAAAGGCGGCCCCCTGCTGCGCCTCGCGGACGGAAAGATCCTCGCCACAGATCGGACCAACTGCTGCGTCAGCTCCGATGAAGGGAAAACCTGGACCGAGTACCCGATTTTTGCCGAACCCGGAAAGTACGTGATCGATGCGCAGCGCGCACTGGTCAGCACCCGTCGCGGCGTCGTCATTCTGGCCTTCGCAAACAACCTGGAGGAGGCGAATAACAAGTGGCAGCAAGCCGTTCTGGATTCTCCCGGCGCGATCCGACCGACCTACGCGGTGCGCAGCCTCGACGGAGGCAAAACGTGGCAGGATCTGCAAAAGCTGCACAACGATTATACGGGGGCGATTCGGGATATGATCGAGACCCGCGACGGCAACGTGGTTTTCACCACGCAGATGATGCGCCACAATCCCGGCCGCAACGTCACGGTGACGTTTACCACGAAGGATGACGGCAGGAGCTGGGTCCAGAGCAATGTCATCGATATGGGCGGGGTGGGCGATCATAGCGGAGTAATCGAAGCGACGATCGAACAACTCCGGGATGGCCGGATCTGGATGTTGATGCGCACAAACTGGGGAAAATTCTGGGAGGCTTTCTCCACTGACGAGGGATTATCCTGGAAGAACATCCAACAGACGAAGATCGATGCCAGTTCGTCCCCCGGCATGCTCAAGCGGCTGCAAAGCGGCCGGTTGGTGCTGGTGTGGAACCGCTATTTCCCAGAGGGGAAAACTGAAGTTCCCCTGCGCGGGGGCGGCGGCAGCTATGCCGAGGTGCCCGCGAGCTGGCAGCGCGCCGAGCTATCGATCATGTTTTCCGGCGACGATGGGAAGACCTGGAGCAAGCCGGTGGTGATTGCCCGGTTACCAAACACGGTCAAGGGGTCCGTGACTTACGCGCGGGTGTTCGAAGCGAAGCCGGGTGAGCTGTGGATAACAGCAGGCTCGAACCCGCTGCGGGTGAAATTATTCGAAAAGGATTTTCTTTGAGCGACGCCTTCAGAAAATCCTTTCTCTCTCCCATGCCAGGCTAAAGAGTGGTGCCGTTTTCTGTCCATGGCATGCTGCCCTGACTCCTCATGAATCAACCACAACCCCATACGCTCACTATGAAACCATCGTCACCGCTCTCGTCGCTCTTCCGGGGCGGGCTGGGACTCGCGCTCCTGCTAGCCCTCGGTCTTGCGCCCCTTTCCGCCCAGGCACCCGCCACTGGTACCGTCGAGGGCCGCCACCAGCGGAAACTACCTCAATAATGTCCGGGTGGTGGTGAAGGACACCCTGCTCGAGGCGTCCACCAATGAAAACGGCGAATATCGGATCGCCGGCGTTCCCACCGGCACCGTGACCATCAGCGTCGGCTATACCGGGCTGGTTTCACAGACGAAGGCCGTGGCGGTGGCGCCGGGCCGCGCCGCCCGGGCAGATTTCGATCTCGTGCTGACCGGCACCGCGCAAGACCCGTCGGGCATCGTCAAGCTGGAAGCGTTCACGGTGGAAGAACGTGAGCTGACGGCCCAGTCGGCCGCGTTGCACGAGCAGCGCAGCGCCCCCAACATCAAGAATGTCGTTTCGATCGAGGAATTTGGCGAGCTCGGCATCACTAATCCGGGCCACTTCCTGACCTACATCCCGGGCGTCAGCAACGTTTACAACACAACCGGCGAGGTCGAGGGCATCGGTCTGCGGGGCATGGGCTCGAGCGGCACGGTTGTCATGATCGATGGCGCGCAGGCCGCCTCCAACGACGGCGCGTCGCGGGCCTACAACTTCAGCGGCACCAGCACCGCCAATCTAGATCGCGTCGAAGTCACCAAGGTGCCCACGCCCGACATGCCGGCCAATGCCGTGGGCGGCTCCATCAACATGATCTCCAAGAGCGGCTTCAACCGCAGCACGCCGCTGTTCCGGTACAATGCCTTCGTCACGATGCAGGCGAAGGGATCGCAGGACAACCTCCCGCCGTTCTTTTCCAAGTACGCCGGCAACGACAGCGACACCACGCGCTATCCGGTGCAGCCGGGCTTCGACCTGAGCTACAGCCTGCCGCTGAATCAGGCGCTGGCCTTCACGTTCAATGCCGGATACAACGCCCGTTATCAGGACCGGGAGTACCTCTCCCCGACCTGGGATCGCGTCCGCTACGTGCAGACCGCCGGCACGATGCTCTCGGTCATCAACATCTTTACCAAGGACATTCTGGCGGCGGGGGCCGATTGGAAGACCGGCCGGAACACCGTTCAGGCGCGCGTCGATGTGACCCGCCAGGTGGCCTACACCCGCCAGAACAACTTCACGTACAACTTCGGCACCGGCGCCACCGGCGGAGAGAACTTCACCACCGGCGCCGCGACGGGCGTGGGCACCCTGACCATCAACAGCGGCGGGAACGTCAATCAGTTCCGTCGCATGCTCAATGGGCGGATCAAGCACGTCTACGCGGGCGAAGTGTGGAAGATCGACTGGCTGGCCTCGGCTTCGCAGACGCGGCGCACCTTCAGCGACATGGACCGCGGCCTCCTGTCCACCTTGTCCTCGACCCTCTCGAACGTGGTGTTGTCGGCGCAGGGCCTGGACGGGATCAGCTCGCTCGCGTTGCCTCAGTTTACGGTGAAATCGCGCACGGGCGCCACGCTCGATCCGTATGATGTCAGGCAGTACACACTCAACACCGCCGCCAGCGGCCGGACTTTCTTCAAGAACGTGGTCGCGGGCGCGTCGGTCAATGCCGCACGGAGCTTCGCCACCGCCCTGCCCGTCACCTTGAAGGTGGGCGCCGCCATAGAGAAGGCCGATCGCGACCAGTGGACGCAATCGCTGTCGTGGAATTTCCGCCCGCCGGCCACCAGCGGACAACTGGTGGGGAATCACGATCTTCTGGCTGACGCCTATTCCGCGCGCCGCACTTTCAACGGCGGGGCAAAGATCGGCTGGATGAGCACGGCCAAGGGTTACGATCTGTACAAGCAGCATCCCGACTGGTTCGTCCTGAACGAACCGGCCGCCCATACCAACTGGGTCAACAATTCCAAGAAATTGAAGGAGGAGATTTCATCCGCCTATGTGCGGTCGGACGTCAAGGCCCTGGACAACCGGCTGTGGATTGTCGCCGGGGTGCGTTTCGAGCGGACGGCAGACACAGGCTTCGGGCCGCTCAACGACATTCGCAACACGTATGTAAAAAATGCCGCCGGGCAGATTGTGCTCGGCGCCAACGGCCGACCGACCCAGGTCACCACCGACCCCTTGGCACTGGCCAAGCTGCAATACCAGGAACGCGCCGCGTTCAGCGAAAAGACCTACCAGGGCTTTTACCCGAGTGTAAACGCCACCTATAACATCGGCAGCAATTTTGTGCTCCGGGCGGCTTACGCGGGCACGATCGGGCGCCCCGACCTCAGTTTCATCATTCCCGGCACGTCTATCCCCGATCCCAGCTCCGCGACCCGCACTATCACAGTCGTCAACACGGGACTGCAGCCCTGGACCGCCGACAATTACGATCTGACGTTGGAGTCCTATGAATACCAGGGAGCGACGGTGTCCCTCAGCGGGTTTCGGAAGGACATGAGCAAGTTTTTCACGTCGGTCCGGGTTCCCGCCACCCAGGCGCTGCTGGACCAGTATGGTTTGCCGGATGATTTGTTGACCGGTGATTATGAGATCATCTCGCAGCAGAACTCGGCGCTCAAAGCGGCAATCAACGGATTTGAATGGAACTGGCGGCAGTCGCTCCGGCCGTTCGCCCAACTGCCGTCTTGGGCACGCTCCCTCGGCTTCTTCGTCAACGGCACCCATCTGCGGATCAGTGGTCCGGGTCTGAGCAGTTTTTCGGGCTACTCCACGAGGATCATCAACTGGGGGGCGAGTTTTGCGCGGGGCAACTTCGCGGTGAAGGTGAATGTCACGAGTTCCAATGGTCCCCGCAATGCCGTCGTCGCCGCCAACTCCGCGACGCCCGCCGGCACCTATTCGGGCCTGGATCCCCGCGTGCTCGTCGGCGGGTCGATCGAGTACCGCATCAACAAGAAGTTCACCGTGCACTTTTCCGGCCAGAATCTCTCCAACGCGATATACAAAAGCATGACCTTCTCGCCTGGCGCACCGCTCTATACGCGACCGACGCAGTTCCGCGACAACGGCATCGAGTACGTGCTGGGCCTCAAAGGTGAATTTTGAGGATGAACCCGCTCGTTGGTTCTGTGGGCCGCGTCGCCCTGGTGATTCTGGGGGCGCTCCCGGCCCTCGCTGCCGGATCCCTGACGCCGCTTCCCGTGGTGCCGCCCGCGGTGCTCAAGGACGCCGGGATACCGCGGCGCCTGGTCGCCATCGACAACGTCTGCGCCTGGCCCAATATCGTTAAGCTGAAGGACGATTCCCTGGTCGCCATCGTGTACAACCAGCCGAACCATGGCGTCACCATGGGCGACATCGAATGCTGGGGCAGCGCCGACGGTCGTTTCTGGAAATACCTCAGCACGATTACCCGGCATCTCCCCGAGACCGGGCGATTGAATCATGGCGCGGGCCTGAATGCGAACGGAGACCTGGTGGTGCTGTGTAACGGCTGGGACAAATACATGCCGGAACGAGAGCGGATCACCAGCCGCCCAATTCAAACCGTGGGGGCGATTTCCCGCGACGGCGGCAGGACCTGGGAACAACTGGGACCCGTGTTGCCCTTTGAACCGGGATTGAGCTGGCATGTGCCGTTTGGCGACCTGCAGACGTCCGCCAATGGCGATCTCGTGCTCGGAACGTACGCGTTTGCCCTGCCCCACTGGCAGGTTCCGGTGAGCGCCGTCTACATGGGCCCCGACAAACGGCCTGCCATCCGCAATGGCGTCGCGGTCCCGCCGCCCCGCGGTGGCATATACGCGGTGCGCAGCCGGGACCACGGGCGCACCTGGACCAAGATTACGCCCATCGTCGTGGACCGCCATGTGGAGGCGGCCATGTTGCATCTCGGCGGCGGTCGCTGGCTGGCGGCGGGCCGGCGCTTCGAGCATATCGACCTGGATATCTTTGCATCAGAGGACGACGCGTTGACGTGGAAGCGAGTGGCCAATCTCGACGTGAAACCCGTTTCTTCGGCGCACTTGCTCAAGCTGAGCGACGGCCGGGTGTTGCTCACCTACGGCAACCGGATCCCCGACAACCGCGGCGTCGACGTGCGGACGAGTTCGGATGGAGGCAGGACATGGTCTGCTCCGCAACGGCTGATCGCGCTCGACACCGGCGATTGCGGCTATCCCGAGGCGGTCGAACTGCCCGGCAAACGCGTGATCGTGGCCTACTACGCCGACGGCATCCCGCAGCACCAGCGCTATCACATGGGGGTGCTCAACCTCACTCTCGATGAAATCCGTTGAGCAAGGTTTCCGCTCATGACGCCCCGCGCTTTTTACCGTCGTTGTGAACTTGGCAACGGCCAAAGGAGGCGTTCCGACGGATTTGGACTATGAGGAGAACGGACCAGGAGGTCCGTTCTCCCCCCAGGCATCAAAAAGCAAATGACTGGTGGCGTAACACGTAAATGAACCCAACGAAATTCCAGACCGCACATTCAACCGCCGGGCGTCACTGGACCAGCTTGCTCATTGCACTCGGATTGAGCGTTACCTGCCTGGCGGCCGGACAAACGGTCAAGAACGAAGAACGTCCGTTCGTGGCCAAAACCGTCCACATTCCCGCACCGGATGCGAAGACATCCATCATCCGCATCGACTCGACCTACGTTGGGCACGGCGATGCGTTGTTGCAGGATTTTGTGACCCTGGTCGCGAGCGACACTTTCGGCGCATTTTACCAAAGACGAAGTGAGGACAATGGCCGCACCTGGATGGAACCGACGCTGCTTTTTTCGCCCACCAAAACAACCGGCGGCACCGAGCGTCGGGGCGAAGGCGCCTTTATATTCGACGAGGGCAAGGGACGGGTGATCCGAATTTACAATCACCACATTTATCCCCGCGACACCTATACGCGGGAGGTGATGGGCACGACCACCATCCGCTACGAGATTTCCACGGATGAAGGGAAGACCTTCGCTCCCCCGCAGCAGCTCATCGTCAAAGGCGGTACCAAAAGCCAATGGGCACCGGGCGTGACCTATGGAAAGAACTGCATGATGATTTCCTTCTCCGAGCCCTTCATCGATCGCAAAGGGCGGATTGTACTCCCGGCCCAGCGATTTCAGATCGTGCCCGAATCGGTGAGTCCGTTTCGCACGCCCCTGGAGGCGGCGTGCCTGATCGGCGAATGGATCCCAGGCGGTGACATCGGCTGGACGATCGGCAACACCGTGACAATCGACCTGGCCCTCTCCTCCCGCGGGATCTTCGAACCGGCGGTGGCCGAGCTTCCGGACGGCGCACTTGTGATGATCTGTCGCGGCAGTAACGCGAATCTGGGAGACGTTCCTGGTCGCAAGTGGCTGAGCCGTTCGATGGATGGAGCCCGCACCTGGTCAAAGCCGACGCCGCTCGGTTTCGAGGACGGAACCCTCTTCCACTCGCCTTCGACGGGTTCACGCCTCATCCGCAGTGCCAAGACCGGTAAATTACATTGGATTGGAAATATCAGTCCGGTGAATCCCCTGGGCAACAGTCCCCGCCATCCCCTGCAGATTGCCGAGTTTGACGAACGCCGGCTGTGCCTGTTGCGGAACACGGTCCGAGTTATCGACCAGCGGACCGAATCCGACACCGAGAATCTCCAGCTCTCGAACTTCCGGGTGTACGAAGACCGGAGATCGGGAGAGTTTGTGCTAACGATGGCCCGCCTGTCCGAAGGGACGCCCCCCAAGTCCGCCTCTCCGGCCTATGAATATAGAATAGATCCACTCGCGCTACCTCGCGGATAGGCCCATCATTGCAACCAGTATCGCCCATCCGCGCCCGTCATCGCCAAGCGCCCGTTGATTCCTCCTGCCGCCATGGCGCCAAACTCATGAACCGTCTCGTTTCACTCTCGCTTGGGCTGCTCGCCACCGGCATGGTGCCCGTTTGGTCCGCCCGCGACGAATCGCGTCCCGCGAGCGCTGCGCCGTCAGTGCGGTCAAGCCAGGCGGCAAGCGTGCCATCCGGGGCGATCACTTCTCTCGCTGAACTCCGCGCCGCCCGGACAAGCCTCGCGGCCAAGCCGCGCCGGTTGATTGCCAATAACGACGGATGTGACTGCCTCTACTTTCCCCGCGAGATGGAGCCGACGGCCAAGAACTTTATCGATCGGCGCACGTCGCTGCTCGCCGGCTCGCAGGTCGGGACAATTTCGTACTGTACCATCAGCTCGGGCTTTGGGCACTTCACCCACCACACGAAGGTGGGCACCGTGCTGACGCGTCAGGGCGTCGACTATGGGGTCAGACCGGACGCACGGAACATCACCGCCGATCTCATCCGCCAGGGCACGGACACACTCCGGGCGGTGACGGATTTCGCTCACGCCAATGGGCTCGAGTCCCTCTGGTCGATGCGCATGAACGACACCCACGATGTCGAGCACCGGCCCCAGCGGCCCTATTTCCTCTTTCCCCAATTGAAGGTGGATCATCCGGAGTGGCTGGTGGGAGATCCCGTGAAGCGCACGCCTTTTGGACGCTGGAGTTCGGTCGACTATGCGCGTTCCGAGGTCCGCGATCTGGCCTATCGCTACGTCGAAGAAGTTTGCCGCAGCTACGATGTGGACGGCGTGGAACTCGATTTTTTTCGACATCTCTGCTATTTCAAGAGCGTCGCCAACGGCGGCAAGGCGAGCTCCGCGGATGTCGCGGCCATGACTGATCTCATGCGCCGCATTCGCGCAATGACGGAGGATCTCGGGCTCAAGCGCCAGCGCCCGATCCTGGTCGCCATGCGGCTGCCGGACTCCACCGGCTTCAGCCTTGAATCGGGACTCGATCTTGAAACCTGGCTCAAGGAAGGGTTGATGGATGTGCTGATTACGACCGACTACTTCCGGTTAAACCCGTGGTCCTACAGTGTGGAATTGGGTCACCGGCACGGGGTGAAAGTTTATCCGGCCCTGACGGATCCGAGGGTGATCGGTGAAACGCGCTTCAGGCGCGCCTCGGTTCCCGCCTATCGCGCGCGCGCCGCCAACGCCTGGGCCTCGGGCGCGGATGGGTTGTACTGTTTCAACCTTTACGACATCGACCGCCAGTCGCCGCTCTGGCGCGAACTGGGAGATCCGCAGTCGCTCGCGTTTACCGAGAAGCTCTACTTTCTCACTGACCTCGATGGCCGGCCTACCAGCTGGCTGGCCAAGGGAGACCGGCATCAAACCATTCCCCTGGTCACACCGACCTATCCGGTGAACCTGACCATGAATCAGAGTCTCACCTCCCAGATGATGATTGCTGATGACCTCGCCGCGGCAGCGCGCGCCGGGTTCGAAGCCACGGCGAAGCTTCATCTCGACTTGCCAGGCCTCGATGATGCAACGCGCGTCCGCGTCGCCTTCAATGGCCGCGCCCTGCCGGAAGGAAAACTGCACAATGGCTGGATTGATTGGCCACTGGCGCCGGAGCAGCTGAAGAAAGGCAAGAACGACATCGCCGTCAGCCTGCATCGCGCCGCGTCGTTGCCCGGAAGCGAGTGGACCCTCAGCTACCTTGGCAACACCAAGCCGGGAAAACCGTGGCGGCGGGACAAAGGATCATCGCACATCCATGAAGCGATCGAGGGCGGCGCACTGTTGCTGGCCGATCGCGGCACGGACGGTGGCGATTTTTGCTACTATCGGGCCGCATGGGGCGCGGATCCCAAGGGGGAAAGCGTGGTCGAGGCGCGCCTGAAAGTGATCAGCGGATCGAGTTTCCTCATCTTCGGCACTGGCGTCAGCGGCGAGCGCATCGAATTCTCGCCCGACGGAGTTGGTCTCTATCATCAGCGAAAGCTTCGCCACGCGATGAACACAACCGGCGATTTCCATCTTTACCGCGTGGTGATTAATGGCGCCGACCTGCAGCTATATGTTGATGGCGTCCTGCGCATCAACGCGTCCGCCGCTCTGCCGGCGCGCCCGGAATACACCCGCAATGAGATTGCCTTCGGGGCCGCCAATAGCCCCAACCTGGGCGAGGCACTCTGGCGCGAGATCAGGGTCCGCTCGGCGCAACAGAGTCAACCGCTGCAGGATCTCGTGTTGAGCGTCAGCTACCGGAAGCAGCCCTCGGCGGGCCGGTAGGCGGCTCCGACCACCATCGTTAATACACATCATGGCCTGACCAGAAATCGCGCTCCTCGAAAACCAATCCCTGCCTATCATGAAACGCCTGCTCTCCCTCACTTTTGGTCTGCTCACGACTATCGTTTGGCCCGCCACGTCTGCGCGCGCCGATTTGCTGCCCGCGCTTCCCGCGAAACCTCCCGCGGGTCTCCAGACGGCCGGCATTCCTCGAAGACTGATCGCGGTCGATAACGTCTGCGCGTGGCCTAATGTCGTCACGCTCAAGGACGGCACCTTTGTCGCCCTCGTCTTCAACCAGCCCAACCACGCGCACACGGAAGGCGACGTTGACTGCTGGGGCAGCCCGGACGGCCGGTTCTGGACCCGTCTCAGCACCGTCACGAAACACTTGCCTCAAACGGTGCGCATGAATCATGCGGCCGGCCTGAACGCCAACGGGGATCTGGTGGTATTGACGAACGGCTGGGATCAAATCGCACCCCGCCGCAATCCCAAGAGCCGGACCATCCAGACGGTGGTCTCGATCTCCCGCGATGGCGGCAAGTCATGGGAGCAGGGCGGATTCGCCATGCCCGCGGTAACCGGCCTCAGCTGGCATGTTCCTTTCGGCGACATCCAACTCGCGGCGAACGGTGATCTGGTGGCCAGCACCTATGCCTTCACGATCGCACCGACTGCGCGTGGCCACCGGGAGGGTCATGTCTACGCCGCCCGCAGCCACGATGGAGGCCGAACTTGGAGCCACTTCGCCCCAGTGGTCAAAGACCAGCACTGCGAGGGCGCCATCGTTCACCTCGGCGGCGGCAGGTGGCTCAATGCCGCCCGGCGTTTCAGCAAACTCGACCTGGATGTTTTCGCCTCCGATGACGATGCCATGACCTGGAAGCATGTGGGCGTGCTCGACGTCAAGCCGGTGTCGTCCGCCCATCTGCAGAAACTCAGCGATGGCCGCGTGCTCCTGACCTATGGCAATCGCACGGCCGGCAATCGCGGGATCGATGTCCGCACCAGCCGGGACGGAGGTAAGACATGGAATTCACCGCAACGTTTGATCGCTCTCGATACCGGTGATTGCGGCTATCCCGACACGGTCGAACTCCCCGGTGGACACATCATGGTTGCCTACTACGCCGATGGCATCGCGCAGCACCAGCGCTATCACATGGGCATAATCAATCTGACGCTCGCTGAAATCCGCTGAGCCGAAGCCATGCACTCGACCCGGAGAAAAGGCGTATGAATGCGTTCCTGACCCAAAGCACGAAGTGTAGGGCTGGACCTTGGTCCATGCCTCGAAATCCGCACCGATCCTCGTTTCCCACTTCCGGCGCGCACCAAGGTGCGGCCCTACACCTCACGCGTTGGGTCGTGGAAGAATTGAAACGACGTGGGTTGCTCTCCACCGCAGTGCAAATTGTCCAGGTTAACTTACTCTCATGAAACTCCGCTCCTCCCGCATCCTGCGTGAACTTCGCGCCGGCCAGCGTCCGACCGTGATCAAGCTTAATCTCATTGATCCCCGCGTGGTCGAACTGGCCGGTCTGGCCGGTGCGTCGGCGGTGTGGCTCTGCAATGAGCATGTGCCCAACGACTGGCTGAACCTCGAGCACCAGGTGCGGGCGGCGAAGCTCCACGACATGGATACAATCGTGCGCGTGGCAAAGGGCTCCTACTCGGATTATATCAAGCCGTTTGAAGCCGACGCGACCGCGATCATGGTCCCGCATGTCGCCAATGCGGACGAGGCCCGCCATGTCGTGGATATGATGCGTTGCCAGCCCCTCGGCCGCCGGCCGCTCGATTCAGGCAACATGGACGGACAGTTCTGCCAGGTGCCACTGGCCGAATACGTGCAGCACTGCAACTCCGAGCAGCTGGTGATCCTGCAGATCGAGTCGCCCGAAGCGGTCGAGAATGTCGATGCGATCGCCGCGGTGCCGGGCTTCGATGCCTTGTTGTTCGGCGCCGGAGATTTCAGCCACCGGATCGGAAAACTCGGACAAGTTACCGACCCGGAGATCGTCGCCGCCCGCCAGCGGGTCGCGGCGGCGGCAAGAAAACACGGTAAGCACGTGATGGCCGCGTCGCTTTACGGTCAGAAGGACCGGCTGATCGAGGAAGGGACGGGGATATTTACCCTCGGTGCCGACGTGATATCGCTCGCCACCGGATTGCGGGAAATGATCGCGGGTTTTGCCGGAGCTCAAAGTGGAACTCAACCGGGCTCGACCGTTTACGGACCAAAGTAAGTCAGGACGGATAATTCAGGACCGATTACTGCCATCGCGCCTCAGCGACGGTGGGAAGCCTGGCGGTGCACTGTCAGAAAAGCCCAAGCCGCGCCGATGCGTACGTCGCCGTGCTCATGTTTTAACAATGGCTCGATGCGCACCAGATCGACCGGTTGATAGAACGGCATCACGGCCTGCAAGGCCGAGTAACGGGCTCCTGGCGCGCCCTCGGCGACGATTCTGTCCAGAATACGCCGCCATTCCGCCAAACGGCCGGGTGACGCCTGCAACCGATAAGCCGCCCCGACGATATTGGCGCGCCCGATTGAGTCAGCTGGTTCCGCGTCGGCCGCCCGCGCAAGCTCTGCGAGCGCCCATCCATCGGAGGTACCGGTGCGCTGCAGTATATATCCGGCGCGAGAGCGTGATGGCGCGGCGGGTGAACGCAGGAGACCGACAATCGAACGCATCGCCGCCTCTTTGCCCGTCTGCCACTGCACCCACTGGCCATAGGCGGCGTCTGCCTCGGAAGCGGCGGACAACCACGTCTCGAGTGCGGCCAGCACGGCGGGCGAATGCGGTCCACCCAGCTTGCCGAGCGTCTCCACCGCGTGCAACCGGTCGGGCGCAGCGGGATCGACGAAGACCGCCGCGATCCGATCCACCCAGGGTTGGCGAGCCGCGGTAGTCTCGGCCGCGAGCGCCAGCGTGCGCCAGATGCCAATCCGGTACGGCGACTCCGAGCCGTGAGCCTTCAGCTCGGCAAGAAACACGTCGCGCACCAACTTTTTTTCGCCTTGCGCCGCCAGCACCTCCGCCGCGTGCACCTTGATCCACTCACTCTCCCGGGCCAAAACCTCCCGCAGCGTGCGCCGCGCCGGTTCAACGGCATCCCGACCGTGCCCGGTCGCCACGAGGCCGCCGCCCAGAACTGCGGCACTGAAAATTCGACCCGCGAAACGGCAAATTGTCATCGTCATGAATTGGTGCCGGGAATCTGAACCGAGTTTCAGTCGTTGGGGAACCGCAAATTTTCGTTGCCAAAGCGGCGCCCCCTGAAATTTGACCGCCGCCGTGAGATCGCACGCGCGCCCCGAGGCGAAGTATAACAGACCTTTTTTGTTGCAGAACATCGCTTTGGTGTCACTCCTTCCGGTGCGGGCAGCCATGACGGCCAGGCGCACGCGGTCTCGTTCTCCGCAATGCTATCCAACGTGAACGTTCGAAGTGCAGTTTCTCTCGCCGTGATCACGGTCGTCATCGTCAGTGCGCCGGCCCAGACGAAGCTCACGCCCCTCGAATTCCAACTGCCGAAACCGCTGTTCCAAGGCACGCCCGCGCCGATCAAACTCCCGCACCTGGAAAAGATTTCTCCCCAGAAGCGAGCGCCCTTCCTGGCCCCCGAGGGCACGGTCAATCTCTCGCTCAAGAAATCAGTCACGGCCAGCGACCCATTTCCTGTCATCGGCAATCTGCCGTTGGTGACCGACGGCAACAAGGACGGCGTCGAGGGCTCATTCGTGGAACTTGGTCCCGGGCTCCAGTGGGTGCAGGTCGACCTGGGCCGAAACTGCGAAATCACCGTGGTCTTGCTGTGGCTGTTTCACGCGCAACCGCGGGTTTACCACGACGTGATCGTCCAAATCAGCGACGACAAGGATTTCATCACGGACGTGAAGACTCTCTTCAATAACGACCACGACAACTCCGCCGGCATGGGCATTGGCAAGGATTTGGCCTATATTGAAACCTATGAAGGCCGGTTGATTGAGGCCAAAGGCGCCAAGGGCCAGTTCGTGCGGGTGTACACCAATGGCAACACGACCGACGAGGTGAATCACTTCACCGAGGTTGGAATCTGGGGCAAGCCTGTGCGCTGATCGGCAATTTTCGCCAAGCATCTCACGCATGAAAAAGACCAACCTCAACCGCATGAACCGCCGCGAGTTTCTCCGGCGAACCGCCGCGCTGGTGGCGGCGCCCACGATCCTGCCCGGGTCCGTCCTCGGCCTCAACGGCGCGGTCGCGCCAAGCAATCGAATCGTCTTCGGCTGCATCGGCATTGGCCCCCGCGCGCGGCACGTCATGCCGAGCTTCCTGGCCCAGAACGATCTGGTCTTCACGGCCGTCAGCGATTGTCGCGAGGATCGGATGAAATCGGCCAAGGATCTTATGGACACGCACTACGGCAACAAGGATTGCCGCATGTATCCGGACTTTCGCGAATTGCTGGCACAGAAGGATATTGATGCCGTGTTCATCGCCACCGGCGACCGCTGGCACACGACCGCCTCAATCTACGCCGCGCGCGCCGGCAAGGATATCTACAGCGAAAAGCCGATTTCGATGACCATCAGCGAGGGACGCTCGCTCGTCGAGGCCTGCCGCCGCTATAATACGATCTTTCAAGCCGGAACCCAGCGGCGCTCGGCCGGCTCGTATCGGTTCGCCGCTGAGATGGTCCGGCAGGGCCGGATCGGTCGCGTGCACACGGTTGAGATGCAGGTGTGGACCGGCCCAACCATCGTGCACGACAAGCCCGCGCCCGTGCCCAAGGGCTGGGATTACGACACCTGGCTTGGCCCGGTGCAGTGGCATCCGTTCGTGCCGAAGCGCGTGGAAGGCGGGTCCTGGAATTACTTTTGGGACATGGGCGAAGGTCCGATCATCGGCATGGGTTGCCATTACACCGACCAGATGCAATGGGCGCTCGGCCGCGACCACACTGGTCCAGTGGAGTTTGAGGGCCACTGCACGTGGCCGGATCCGGTCAAATTCATGAGCGATACCCCGGTATTGGCCGAAGTTCGCTGCCGCTACGCCGACGGCCTGGTCGGAGTGATCCATCAAAGGAAGGCCTCCCGGGACCGTTACATCCGCTATATCGGCGACGAAGGCTGGATCCAGGTGGATGATGAAACCGACCTCGTCACGGCCAATCCGAAATCCATC
Organism: Opitutaceae bacterium; assembly: GCA_044344465.1. Taxonomy (GTDB): domain Bacteria; phylum Verrucomicrobiota; class Verrucomicrobiia; order Opitutales; family Opitutaceae; genus ER46. The sequence goes on along the minus strand of JBIJCX010000011.1, from coordinate 338 downwards.
CTAGGCCTGCGTGCCATCGCCGGCACCAGTTGGATCAACGCAGGCGACCATGTCCGCAATCTGCTCGATTCGATCCGCAGCCGCCGGCCGACCATCTGTAATCCCGAGGCCGCCCATCGCGCGCAAACCATCTGCCAGGCGATGAACATCGGACTGCGCCTTGGCCGGAAGCTGCAGTGGGATCCCGTGCAAGAGCGGTTTGACAGCGAGGAAGCGAACCAGATGCGGCGGCGCGAGCCGCGAGCGCCATGGTTCATTTAATCCGCCCTGCTCTCGTCTCTTTCCAAGCAATCGGAAATTATCTGCGACGCCACAATCTTCTCCATGGTGGAGGGCCG
>JBIJCX010000152.1:0-18559 GCA_044344465.1 Opitutaceae bacterium | reverse complement strand
AACCATGCGCGCCGCCAATGGTTCGGAGCAGAGTCGGTTTGGCTTCGCCAGTGAGCTGGTCACGGTGAACAAAGCCAACCTCGAAGCCGCCAACAGTCGAATCGTAGATGTGGACGTGGCATCGGAATCCACCCAGCTCGCCCGCTGGAATATTCTGGTGCAAGCCGGTACCGCAATGTTAGCGCAGGCCAATCAGAGTGCGCAGAGCGCGCTCCGACTGATCCAGTAAGGATACGCCGCTCAGGGATTGTCCTGAATCGCCCATTCCTGGCCGCCGGTAAAACGGCGGCCAGGATAAGCGGACCAGGGTCCACTCCCTGCGGAGGCCCCGGCAGCGGGCTCCAGCTGAAAGGCTGGCTCCCCGAGCCAATAGGTCAGTGCAAGCAAGGCCCCGGCTCACCCCGGGGCCTTCGCATTTTGCGTATTCATGACTTTATCCGCGGCCAGCTTGAAGTTACGCGCAGATCCCTCCTCCATGGAACCTGAGATGACGGCCCCGCCCACGCTGATCGACCGCGCCCTCGAGCACCACCGCGCCGGGCGGCTGGCGGCCGCGGCCGCGCTGTACGAGGAACTGCTCGCCGCCGAGCCGCATCACGCCAACGCCCTCCACCTCGTCGGTCTCATCCGCCAGCAGGAGGGCAACCATGCCCGCGCCATGGACTATTTCACCCGCGCCATTGCCGCCGATCCTGCCGCAGCCCCGTTCCTCCTGAACCGCGGCCGCTCCCTCCGCGCCGTTGGCCGCGTGCCCGAGGCTCTGGCTGATTTCAGACAAGCCCGCGAGCTCGATCCGGGTTTCGCCGAAGCCCACCATCAGGAAGGCAACGCCCTCAAGCACCTGGGCCGATGGGCGGAGGCCGTCGCCGCCCTGCGCGCGGCCACCCGTCTCGCCCCCACCCACGCGGCCGCGTGGCTCAACCTCGGCGCGGCCCATTTCGAAAGCCACGAACTGGCCGACGCCCTCCAGGCCTTTCGCCGCGCCCTCGAGCTCGAGCCCTCGCGCCCCGAAGCCCACAATATCCTCGGTCACGCCCTCGCCCAGGCAGGCGATTTTTCCGCCGCCGAAGCCGGTTTCCAGGCTGCCCTCCGCCTCCGACCTGACTACGCCGCCGCACACGACAACCTCGGCCGCCTCTGCAAATCACAGGCCCGCCACGACGACGCCCACCGTCACTTTCGCGCCGCCCTCGCCTCCACGCCGTCGCCGGCCACGCACAGCAATTTCCTTCTCTCACTCCACTTCAGCGACTCCACCTCCCCGGATGACATCTCCGCCGAGCATCGCCGCTGGGCCAAACTCTACGCCGAGCCGTTGACCGCGACATCGCGGCCACCCGCCGCCGTCCCGCCCACGCCCGGTCGCCGACTACGGGTCGGCTACGTATCCCCTGATTTCATCAATCACGCCGTCGCCCGTTTTATCGAGCCCGTACTCGCCAACCATGATCGCACCCGCTTCGAGATTTTCTGCTACTCGCATGCCGCCGCGCCCGACGCGGTGACCGCGCGCCTCCGTTCGCTGGTCGAGCATTGGCGCGACACCAGTGGCCTCGACGAGGCCCAAAGTGCCACGCTCATTCGCGGGGACCGGATCGATCTCCTGGTCGACCTCGCCGGCCACACCGCGGGCAACCAACTCCTCGTCTTTGCGCGGCGACCCGCGCCCGTGCAGATCACCTGGATTGGGTATCCGAACACCACCGGTCTCTCGGCGATCGACTTCCGCCTCACCGATACCGTCAGCGATCCGGCCGGCGAGACCGACCATTGGCACACAGAAAAGCTCATTCGTCTTCCGGAGTCGTTCTCGTGCTACCTCGCCCCGCCTGAGAGCCCGCCTGTGAACGGCCTCCCCGCCGCGCGGGTCGGCCACATTACCTTCGGAAGTTTCAACCAGTTCGCCAAACTGACCCCCGCCGTCATCGCCGTTTGGGCGCAATTGCTCCGTCGCGCGCCTGCGGCGCACCTTCTGATCCGCGCCCGCAGCCTCGCCGATGCCGCCACCGCCGCGCGGCTCAAGGCGGCGTTCGCCCGGCTGGAAGTCGATCCCGAGAGACTCGAACTGAACGGAGAGGAACTGTCCATCGCCGCGCACCAGGGCTTTTATCACCGCGTGGACATCGCCCTCGATGCGTTTCCCTACAACGGCACCACCACCACTTGCGAGGCGCTCTGGATGGGCGTGCCGGTCATCACGCTCGCCGGCCGCACCCACGTCGCCCGGGTCGGCGCCAGTCTCCTCACCCACCTTGGCGTGCCCGAGTGGATCGCTGGCTCACCCGGCGACTACGTCGAGCGCGCCCTTGCCCTCGCTGAAGATCCGACGCATCTCGCGGCCCTGCGCGCCGGCCTTCGGGCCCGCTTTCAAGCGAGCCCCCTCGGCGATGCCCCGCGGTTCACGGGTCACCTTGAGGCGGTCTTCACTTCGCTCTGGTCCGGGCGGAGCGATTCGCGATGACCGCTTTCCGCCGATCTCATCGCCACGGGGAAGCCGGGGGTCCCGCGACTTTTTGTTGTCCGACGCCCACGGCAGCCTGACCGTTTGTTCCCCGCCCGCCCGATTGTTTCTGCGCCCGCCCTCTCTCCATGCCACACTCCACCACGCCGCCGGCCTCGCCCCGTCCGCGCCTCAGCCTGTGTATGATCGTGCGCAACGAACGGGCGCACCTGCCCAACTGCCTGCTCTCGGTGCAGGGACTCGTGGACGAGATCATCGTCGTGGACACGGGCTCGACCGACGGGACACAGGAAATTGCCCGGGCCCATGGAGCCGAGGTCGTTCAAACCGAGTGGCGCCGGAATTTCAGCCACGCCCGCAATCTCGGGTTGGAACGAGCAAGGGGCGCGTGGATTCTCGTCCTCGATGCCGACGAGTCGTTGCCGACGGCAAGCCGCGAGCAAATTCGGGCGCTGATTCAGCGACCCCCGCAGGAGGCCTTCAACCTCGTCACCCGAAACGTCGAAGTCAGCGGTCAGCTGATCCGCGGTGAGATTCTCCGACTCTTCCCGAATCGCCCCGAAATTCGCTTTGAATTTCCCCTCCATGAGGAGGTGAACCCGAGCCTGGCTCAGGCGGGCATCCCCATTCGTAACACCGATATCGAGATCGCCCACTCCGGCTACGCTGACGCCGCAACACTCGCGCAAAAGCTCCGACGCAACCAGGAGATCATTGCCGAGGCCCTGGCGGTGAAACCGCCGCTGCGCACCGAATTGCACCTGCGTTATTACTATGCCGGCGCCTGCTACGACGCGCAGGATTGGGCGCGGGCCGCCGCCGAATTCGAGTGGTGCCAGGAACACGCCCCCGCCGGTTACGCCCGGCTCAACGCCATCTCCCGTCTCCGGGCTGGCGAGTGCCATTTTCTCACCGGCAACCTAGTTCGGGCGCGCGCCAGCCTTCCGTCCGAACCGGACGTCGGCCTCCATCCGGCGGCACTGAGCCTTGGGGCACAAATTGCCGCCGGTCGCGCTGACTCCGCCGACGCGCGACGTTGGTACGAGGTCTTGCTCGCCGTGCCCGACGGCGCCTTCGTGCCGCTGGTTTCCCTCGGCGTGCTGAAATACAAAGCCCTCGTTTTTCTCGGCAACTTCTGGGCCGGCCAGGGCCGCAAAGATGCCGGGGTCAAGCTGCTCCGTCTCGCGCTGGAAATCCAAAATCGCACCTGCCGCGACATCGGCACCGACCTCGCGGTCCAATACCGTCGGATCATCCGCCCGCCCGGCACGCCGCCCGGCTGAAGCCAAGGCTGCAGCCGGCGTGGAGCCGGCTGCATCGCTCGGTTCAAACCGCTTCCGCGACGGCGAGGCGGTCGATGACCGACCGCAACACCTCCGCCGCGTCGGGCAGCACCTGCCCGAGCTCAGCGACATGGGCATGCAATTGCACGACCGCGGATTCAGCTCCGAACTCGACGAGCTGCCAATACCAGCGACCGAACTCCCGGCTGACCGCCACGCTGAGGGTGGCGGGGGGAGGCGCGATCACGTCGGCTCCGACGACAATTTCACAGAGGATGCGGGCCGCGATGGCGCGGGCGCCGGTTGCGTCCCCCGCCTTGATCCAGCACGGCAACGCCGCCTCCAGTTGTCCCGACAACATCAGGGCTTCAGCGCGCTGCGCGGAGAGCGTGACGTCATCAGGGTGGTGGGCGATCGCCACCTGCGTCCAGTCCGTGGCAACTTCGAGCAAACCCGGCTGGCTCAGGGCAATTTGGCCGCCGGCCACCCATGCCGCCGCCACGCCGGCATTGGCCGTCGTGCAGCGGTTGAGGAGCTGGAGCGCGTCGGCCGTTTTCCCGTGCTCATGCAGGCACCGCGCATAGTCGATCTGAACGTTCACCGCTTCCGGCGCCTCGGTGATGGCAATCTCGAACTCACGCTCCGCCTCTTCCAGTTCCTGCGCCAGCCAAAGACAGCGGGCCAGATAATGGCGCGGGGTCACTTTCCGGACCTCCCGATTGGCCGGCGTCAAAGTGGGCCGTGCGCGCTGCGCGAGACAGTGGCGCAGTTGCTGGGCCGCGTCCGCGAATTGCTGCAGCTCCATGTGCGCCACGCCCAGCAGATAATGCAGCGACGCGGTAAGACCACCATTCCGGGCCAGGGGCGACGACAACACGGACAGCACCTCGAGTGGACGCTTGGCGGTGAGAAGGTGCGTGCAAAAATGCGTCAGGAGCGCCTCGCGGGAATCGAGCACGACGGCGGACGCCGGCAGCTTCGACATCATTTCAAAGGCGGCCCGGTACTGGTGCAGACCCGCGTCAAACCGCCCTGAGCGGATCAACTCCAATCCATAGTTCATGACCAGCATCGGGTCGTCGGTGATCTCGGTCACGGCCACCTCCAGGAGCCGTAGGTTCCGCTCCACCTTGCCTCGCTCCTTCATGACTTCTTCCGTGTAGCCGTGGTGGCGCAGGAGGGCATCGCCAAGTTCGTTCTCAAGTCCCCACTCCTTCCGCCTGGCCTCAACGCTGTAGAACACCTGTTCATGGACCCGACCAACATAGAACAGGCCGGGAGCGTTGCGGAAGAGACGGGGCACATAGTGGTGGCCGTTTTCTTCGCGTCCGACGTCAACGAGTGGCAGTCGCCAGCCCATGATCGACGCGCGATCGAGCATCCGCCGCAAGGCGTCATGCTGATCTGGCGGCAACTCCTCGTCCGCATCCAGCGCCAGCACCCATTCGCCGGTCGCATGCTCCAAGGCCGCATTGCGCGCGGCGCTGAAATCGTCGCACCAAGCAAAGGCATGCACCTCCGCCCCATGCGTGCGGGCAATCTCGATCGTGCGATCGGTTGATCCCGTGTCCACGACGACAATCTGGTCGGCCACGTCCCGGACCGATACCAGGCACTGGTCGAGAAACCGCTCCTCATTCTTCACGATCAGACAAACCGAGAGGCGTATTCTTTTCGCGCCATTCGAATCTCCAATGGGATTCGGCAGCACCAGCCAGTCCGGTTTCGTTTTTCCGTGAAAACTGCCCTGCAAAAACTTCCGCGCCGGTTTGAAGGCCGGGGCGAGACGCAGCGCATGCTGGGCACAGCTGCGGGCGCTGGAGGAGTCGCCCACCATCCGGGCAATCTCAGCGAGCAGCAGGAATGCCTCGGGGTGATGGGGACGGACCTGGATCGCCTCGCGCGTGGCTTCCCACGCGAGGCGGGGGCTCTTCTTGCGCCATAGTTCCTGGGCCTTCGTCAACTGTCCGATCTGCGCGACCCGCGGCAGTGTGATCGATGCAGGCATGCGCGGCGGCAGGCGCTTCGCGGTTTGCTTCTCAAATCCAACCGCCCGTTTACCGGCGAGTGCGTCGCTGCGAAACTGGAGCAACAGCTTTTCCAGCACATCGATCTCTTGCCGCTCATCCAGCCGTTCCGCCGTCGTGAACCCGCCCTGCACGATCCGCTGGCGCAGCGTGGCGGTGGTCATTATTTCCCACACCGCATCCGCGATCGCCTGCGGGCTCTTGATCGGCACCAGGCGGCAGTTCACACCGTCCTGACAGTACTCGCGTGCACCCGCTGTATCGGTGCAGACCAACGCGCAACCCGCCGACATGGCCTCGAGCGGCGGGCGCGGGCACGAGTCGTAGTGGGACGCGTAGATGAGAATATCCGCCGATCCATAGAGACGAGTCTTGAGCGCACTGGGGGGTGCTTGATGGAACTCGCACGGAAAGTCGGCAAAAAGATCCGGGGACGTCGAGGACATGCGCAGCACCTGGAAGTTCGGTGTGCGCTGACCGAGCAATCGCAACGCTTCCCGGATGTCGCCGATGCCTTTGAACGTCAGCGGCTCGGACTCGCTCCCCCGACTGTCTGGTCCCACAATCAGAATGCGCCAGGTTTCGGGCGTGTTGTCTCGTGGCGTAGGCTTGAATACCGCACGGTTCACCATCACGGGCAGGACCGCGTCCGGCAGTCGCCGCGTGCGCGCGCGGACAGCTTGGGCTAGGTTTGCCGAGTTCGGGAGAAAGAACACATCCTCCATTTGATAGGAAAGGTCAGAAAGCTTCCGGAGTTGTTCGTGCTGCCCTCCCTTGAGCGCCGTATCGGCGAAAACGTACTGGTCACCCTGGGCGTAATACACCTTCACCGGTGCCTTGATGCTGGCAAGTTCCACTGCGTTGATGAAATAGGTTGCCACCACCATATCACTCTCGGGCACACAGTCCGACATCCGATGGCCCGCAGGCACCTGGATTACGCGCGCCTGTATGGGTGTGTGCGCGGGCTTGGGCGTGCCAGTGACGATGGTGACATCGTGACCTCGCGCTACAAGACCGTTGACGTGACCGAGCAGCGTCTGGTTGCCGCCGGTGACACCAAGGATGCTGGACACAAGATACGTGATACGAAGCGGCCGACTGGATTGCGTAGCCGGGCTGGCCGCTGAAGCCTCTGCGGCAAATTTGCGCAGAATCTCCCCGGCCCAAACTTGCCGTTTTGCATCGTAGAGTTTCGGATGGTTGCAGATGATCGTCGCAATGAGGCGCTCACGTTTCTGGTTTGCCGCGCTCAACATACTCTGCGCGCTTTTGCGGTAACAGAACAGCGGCTCGTGAATGCAGAAACCCGCCCAGCCCTTTTCCACGCAGGCAATCCAGAAATCCCAGTCTTCGTAACCTTCCCGCATTGCTTCGTTGTATCCGCCTGCCTGCTGCCAGGCGGATTTGCGGACGAGGGAGCATACGCAGCAGATGTTATCCTCCGAGATCAGAGTGTCCCGGTCAAAGTCGGGCAGAGGAAACTCGCTATCCACGGCGCCAAAGTGCTGGATATGTCCGTATGCAAAGCCCACCCTGGGATTCTGATCCAAGATTGAGACAAGTTTTTCGAGCAAGTTTGGCTTAAGCTTGTCGTCGGCGTCGAGGGGCAGGACGTATTCGCCGCGGGCGGCGCGGAACCCTGCATTGCGAGCGCTGGGAAGCCCGCCATTGGGCTGTTCGACCAGACTGATTCGTCGATCCGGACTGGCCTTGATCCACTGATTCGCCACTTCGCTCGTATTATCCGGGCTGCCATCATTGACGATGATAAGTTCCCAATCGGTAAACGTCTGGGCCAGCACACTACGCACGGCTTCAGGCAGGTAGTGCGCTTGTTTGTAGCAAGGAATGACGATCGAAACCGCCGGCGTTGTCGGCAGCGTGGCGCGGCTGAGCTGGAGCGGGACTTCCTGGTGGCAGCCGGTGGGGGTGAAATCTTTGTACGCCTCAACGTCCAACCGAGCGCCCGCGCGAAATTGCTGGGCCAACCGTTCCGGCGAATGATCGGCCAGACCGCCGGCACGATTTTGGCAGATTCGTTGCACCATGTTGACGGGATTACAGAACGCGTGGGAAGCCTCAAAACATAGCAGCTGGGGCCGACCGGCTTGGCGTGAGGCCCGGGCGGCCAGTTCACCTTCCAGCGTGTTTGGGTTCTTGAACGGCAGCTCCCGAAGCAACGGCAGCAGTTCGGCGGTGCGATAGACGGAGCTGGAAACCTCCAGCGGATAATTGAAATCGCCGTCAGCGTTTGTCCAATTGTAGGACAATACTCGCGGCGACAGTGTTTCGAACGGCGGCAGACACTGCGGTCGATTGAGCGGGTAGCAGAAGGTGGTGTTGTGGCCCAACCGCAGTGAGAAACCTAGTGCTGCCGGACATTCTCGGAGTGCCTCGATCACTTCCGCCAAGGTGAAATCGCGGATAAAAATATTATCGTCCACCATGAACAGGATATGGTCAGTGCCGAACCCCATGCTCAGCAAGTCGTCTCGAAAGTCTTTCTCGGGCACGAATTCTACCATGGGAAAATCCTGTATCAGCGTATCGTAAAGCGGTTGATATTCTGCGGAAGCGCAATAGAGGACTTTGAGTCGCCCTTGATTGGAATCCTGGCAACGCGCCAAGAATGAACGGATCGTGCCGTCCAGTTGGAGTGGTCGGTCCTTGCTGAAGATCACGCCGGTCACGAGTGCGGCGGACTTCGCGGGAAGTGCGCTAACAGTCCGGCGAGTTCCATCCTTGGCCGCGTGCAGCCTTAGATAGAGTTCTTCCCATTGGTCCACCACCGCTTCCCAGGTCAGCCGGTCTTTCCATTCCCGCCAACCCTCCTCGGCCAACTGCCGTCGTCGGGCGGGATCATCGAGCAGGCGGGCAGCTAGCGCAGCCATTTCCCCCGGCCCACAAACGATGCCGCCCTTCCATTCCCGCACATTACCGCAGTCGGTGGAGACGAACGGCAGGCGAGCCGCCTTGGCTTCGATGATGACAAGTGGTGACGCTTCGATGTGGGAGGCGAACAGGAAAAGATCCGTACTGCGAAATGCAGCTACGGTCTCTTCGCGCTGAATACCGGCAAGAAATCGCACGTTCAGTCCCTTGGCTTGCTGTTGGAGGGCCAGTAATTGCGTTCCCTCTTTGCCGATAAAAATCATTGTGAAGTCCGGCCGGTTCATCTGCCGCACACACTCGATGACCCGCTCCTGGCCCTTGCCCGGCATGAAGTTCGCCACGCACAGCCCGATATGCCGAGTGGTAATGCCGTTTTTCTCGCGGAAGTTTACCGTCAGCGGGCGCGTGAATTCGTCTGAGTCGGTGCCGTTCGGAATGACAATTCCGTTTTTCAGTCCGAGGAGCCGACTGAACTCGAAGTCTTTGTAGATTGCCGAATGGTAGACCGCCGCGTCGTAGAGCCGCAGTGCTTTCGGCAGGAAGCTCTGAAAGTAGTTGTGAAACTGCGGCCAGCGTACGGTGCGGACATCCGCGAGGGCAGAATAGCCGCACGGCGCGATGACGTTGGCCCGGCGCACGCGAAGCTCTGGCAACAGCGGCATGGCGAGATCAGTGGCCCACTGTTGCGCAGCGTAGTTCATCATCAGGTCGCCATCGAATTCACGGAGGAACTGCTGGTAGCGCCTAAATTCCCCGGTGATGCCCTCGGCCTGCTTGCCCGCGACCGCGAACTCCGTGATGCCCACGCCATTCAACTCGCAGAACGGACGCTCCAGTAACATTGTCGTCGCGACCGTCACGCGATGGCCGCGTCGCACGAGCCGCTCGGAAAGTTGCTGCACCACCGCTTCCGCTCCGCCCGTGTGCGGAGCGTAGAACTCGACCGTGTGCAGGATGTTCAAACTGGTAGAGGCGCCCGTGCACTTCTGGCGGCGTGCCTCCGGCGGCGTGACTCGTTCCGCGACCTTACCCGCCAGAAAAGCGGCTCGGATCACAGCGGCTAGTTCCTGCTGTTCTTGGGCACGCGTGCTGCCGACACTGGACGGATGGAGCCGGATGCGGTGGAGGACTTCGGGAACATTCGCCAGTTCGAAGCCCGCCAGCAACGCCCGGGCGAAGAAGTCATAGTCGTCAACGCTGCGGAATGGCTCGCGATATGGCCCGACCTTCGCAAAGACGGCGCGACGGATGAGCGCGGCGCTGTTCACCATGGAGTTTAACTCGCTGAAGGTCGCCCGTATGCGAGCCGGATCGTGCTCCAGTGGCGGACGACCAAGGGGTTTGTCGGTGTCATCGAAGTATTCCGCGAAGCAGCCTACCGCGCCGATATTGGGCTCCTTCTCCAGGTAAGCGACCAACCGCGACAGTTTCGCCGGCAGCGACAGATCGTCGCTGTCGTGGTTCATCAAAAAACGCGAACCTTGGTGAGTGGCTATGATGGCATCATTGCGCGCGGCAACTTCCCCCCGGTGCGGCAACGCCAGCACCCGGATGCGCGAGTCGCGCTGCGCGTAGCTGCGTGCAACGGTCAGCGTGTGGTCTGTGGACCCATCGTCAGCGATGATAATCTCAAAGTCGCCGAAAGTCTGGCCGAGCAGTGAATCGAGCGTAGCGGAGAGATATTCTTCGCGGTTGTAGGTGGGAATGAAGATCGAGACCGTAGGAGCGCCAGTCGAAAACGTGATTGGGACGTGACTTGTGACAGCGGGTTCCAAATTTGCAGCTAACCGCGGCTCTTCATTTTCAGGGGAAGCCCCCGACGCTGAAATTTCATACAGCTTCACTCCATTCTGAAATACGTGAAACGGAAGAACGTTTACCCGCCGATACTGCTTTCGCACCTCATCATGAAGACTCGCTGGCTCAACCCAGCTATGCTCGTTCGACGCTCCGGCCAATTGCCCCGCTATATATACATTATTTGCGCTGAAGAACTTCATCCGTCCCAGTTTCCTCTGCATGGCAAGCGGCGTCTCAGACAGCCCGAAGGTCGAAATAAACAAATCGGCGCGCTCTTTGAGAGCATCGATGTAGAATACCGGGATCAGATTAATGGCCCCAGATTGGATCGACAGATTTCTTCCACCATGAATAACAACCTCCGCCCCAACCGCACTGCTGCGCAGGAAGAGATATTGAAGGGCCAGCATTTCCGGAAGATCGATCACGATAATGGTTGCTTGCGGATGCAGGTGTTTAAAGATCATCGCGAGGTTTCCGTATCCGCCGCCAAACTCAACGATGACTTTGAACTGGACGGAATCGAACAGTTCATGGCTCTTCGCCGCATAGAACAAATGCCCCAACGTGTTTGTTGAACAATGGAACTCTTCGCACTCCCTTCTCAGATTGCCGAACGGAGATTCCTCAAACGACGCAATCTTCTCGTATGTCTCGGGACGTAGGCAATTCTTCAAATATGCTACCTCATATTCCTGTGAAATGGAAAATCCCTCCCTGACCATCACGCCTCTTATCACCGGGTGTTCGAATAATTTCCGGTTCGGCTCCCCGGTAAGTAGGTTCATGATGGCCTCGCTGACTTCCTTCCAGGACGAGTGGACGAACGACGGGTCATACTTGCCGATGCCATCTTCGTCCAATTGCTGCAGCAGGCCGCGATAGACCGCCTGCATCATCCGCCATCGTTTACTGAAGTCCGCGTTCGCATCTTCCATGCCGCCCGCTTTCCCCCTGCGAGAATTGTCGATGCCGGAAGTGAGGTCTGTGGGCGGCCGCACCAAGGGGTAAGAGAGGCCGGTATCTTGCTCGCTCCGCGCTGTGGTGCCAGCGGCGGCACTGAAATTTCGGCCGTTTTCAAACTTCCGCCGAAAGACCGCTTCCATTCTCTCTATATGGTGCAACATCCGCCAGTCATCGAGGCCAAGTCGTACTGCGGCCACATACTCATCGAACGCCCGCGCAACATCGCCATTCTCTTCAAGAACAAGTCCATGCCAGAGCGCAAAATGAGGTTCCTGATGCACGAGAGTCCTCATGTCCTTCAATTCCATCAGGAGCCCGCCAGATATTTTGGCGATCTGGCGGTCAGCACCCAGAATTTCCTCTCTTGTTCGTTTTCCCAGACCCCATCGCTCAGAAGCGCTAATGAGCATTTCCCTGAAGAGCCCCGGACTCGCCGACGGATGCGTGACGATGCGCATGGATTCGACATAATCGACCTGCACCTTCTTCTTGCCCTTGTTCAGAAGGTGGCTGTGCGGATTGAATTTAAACTCCAATCCCTTGGCGATCACCCTGCGCGACCATTCGACGTCCTCGCCCTCGCCGATGAGGAGTTCCTCATTGAGAGGATTTTCCTTCAGCGCCCGCGTCTTTCCGATAATTTGTGCGCCATCAATCCACATCCCCTGTTGCTTTATCCCGTTCGGCAAATTACACATCACGACCTTTCCTTGTTCGGCAATCGCCACCGTCGCCGAATTGTGCACTGTTTGTCTATCGATGGATAGAACCTGGCAGTATTGAAGCACGAAGTCGGTTCCGAATCGTTTGATTCCCTTATACCATTCGGAGTCGAGCCGCATTCGGTCGTGCAGCAGGCAAAGATTGTGTTTCGAAGCCCGGGATATGATCATGTTCTTCTTTCTCGTAATCCACCCCCTGTTTTCATCGCCCTCAAACGAGAGATGCGTGATGGGATACATGCGGGCGTTTTCATATGCGCCACAAACGATAATCTCGAACTCCTCAATATTTTGGTTGAGAATGCTTGCGATCAGCTCGTCGACCCAAATATTTCTCTGCCCATTGGTCACGATGCCGAACGTCCAGCTCGCTTCATTGGATCCTTTCCTTTCCGGAGCTGCGTTTTCCCTTGCGGGAAAGCCGGATTCCATGGCGCCTGCTTCGCGGTGGAGAAGTCGTTCTGGCGAACGAACAATCCTCTTCCGAGAAGAGCGATTGAGGGCGTTTGCCGGCCGCGCTGGGTTGAACGGCTGGTCACCCACGCGAACAATTCGATTCTTGCACAATCCAATCTCGATCACGCTGTCGGAAACTACGCCCGCCGGGTCCGCATATCGCAGCACGAGATCTTCGTTTGTCCCGATGGGAATGCGCGTGTCAAGCGGTGCCGACCAATGTCTCAGAATTTCCTGTACCGCGGACACAAACGCACCGGTCTCATCCTCGTCGCCACTTCCAACACGTTCCGCCTGGGCGCCGATATCTCCTATCTTCGGCCCCCGGCCGACGAGTTCCTTCACCGCCTCGCTGAGGAAGTAGTTTGAGAGCAGCAGACGCACATATCTGGCATTCTCAGAGACTAGCACCTCATCGCTTAAGAGGATCTGATTGATTTCCGCTGGCACCGGAAAGTTGTAGTTGGCCTCGAAGAGCAGATGAACGATCGAAGGCTGAATCGAGTCCCGGTAATCCTTGTCCAAACTGATCTTGTCCCGAGTGATGACTTGCTCTTCCAGAGCTTTGGTCGTCAATTTTGTTCCAGGGAAAAAGGCCAGGGAATACAGACTGACCGTGAACGGTTTAGGAAGGGCTAAGAATAGTTTGATACTGTCGCGATCGTCATCCCGGTTTTCATAGGGATTTTCGAGTATGAATCCATAGTCGGCGATCACGCCGCTTTTATAACTTTCGCTGATAATGTTTGCTGCTTTAATCACATGCTCTGGCGTCACGCGTCGATGGTACACATCCTTTAATATCCTCAACGACCCGGACTGCACTCCCATCGCAATCTGCCGCAGTCCGTGCTTCGCTAGCACGGCCATTTTGTCACGGTTGACGACCGATGGAGTAGCATTGATATTGAAGCGCAACCCGAGTTCAGAACCAAGAAACTGACTGATTTCCTCGATTTCCTTCAACGGTCGGGACATAAAGTCGTCGTCATTAATCCAAAGCAGTTCTCGGACATTTACGTATTTCAGATGATGACGGATCTCCTCTTTCACCCGTGCAGGAGAGGCGGTCCGATACCAGCGGACATGGGTTGTCTTCGCCAGAGTGTGGTAAAGAGAATTGCTGCAGTACGAACACGATAGCGGGCACCCACGTTGACTGTAGAAGAGAAACGTACTCATGCCAAAAAAACTTTCGCGGGCTTCCGGCGAAGGCGGCACCTCCCGCAGTTGGCCGTCGCCGCAAAGCATATAGGCGTCGAAAAATCTGTAATCCGGAAAGGGCAGGTCGTCGAGTGAGGGCTCGGAATGGAATGTTTTGGGCAGGATCGGCTGGGCGCCTGCCGCATAAGCGAGATTTGGGATGGAGGCGTAGTCGGTGCTTCCCTCCATTAGAGCCCGATACAGGCGAAGTAGTGTCAACTCCCCCTCGCCAATGCACGCAAAGTCGCAGTGCTTCAGAGATTCCTCCGGCATGGCCGTAGGATGAATTCCCCCCCAAACAACAGGGGTTCCCCGATTCCTCAGCGCCCAGGTGAGGGGAACCGCCGTCTTGACATCCTTGCTCATGAGGGAAAAGCCAACCAGCGTCGATCCTTCACAGATATCCAAAACCTTTTGACATTGGCCCGGTGTCAAAGCGCTTGCGGAGTCCAGGTACACCGACCTGCATGGAACTCCCTTCGCTTCGAGGTATCCGACAAGCGACTTAATGCTGATTTCGCGCAGCGGATGACCATTGGAGATGAGCGTCACCATCTCCCGGCATTTCTTCCTGGTGGTTTCGGCGGTCGGGACTGCCAGAGGGGCGGATTTTGGATTCGCTGCTTGCGGCAATCCGGTCGTGCGCTCCGCCAGGGCATCGGCCTTCACCTTTGCCGCTTCCTCATCCGCCGGGTCAAGGCACAAGGCTCTGTCGGCCGTCACTTCCGCCTCGACAAGTTCGCCCCGCTTCAAATGACAACGCGCTAACCCCGTCAAGGCGCCAGAGCAACCCGGCCAAATTCTCAGGGCCTCGGCAAAATCACGCTGCGCGCTTTCAGCGTTGTCAAGAATCAGCGCCAAGCGGCCCCGATGAACCAAAAGGTCGGTACTGTCTGGCGCCAGGCTGACAGCCCAACATAGAGCTTGCCAGGCGGCGGTCAAATCTCCGCGGTTCAAACATTCGTCGCAGGAGGCCAGCGTCTGAACTAGGATCTCTTTCACCGGCGATGTGGTTGGCGTGTTCATAGCTTGATGCTGGTAGTTGCACAAAAGTTCTCCAGATCCGCGGGGAGACCGAGGCCGTGCATGCCGGCCCCCTCACGTCCGATGTCATAGGTCGCGATACGCTGTCCGGTAGCGATTAGTTGATTATAGACCGGCGCAACATAGAATTCGCCGCTCACGCGTAGATTTCTGGCAATCATCTGCTCCGCCGCACGGACGAAGTCCGCCCCACGCCGGAAATTGTAGATCCCGACGGTGGCCTCGTTGGAGACCACCTGCTTTTCCACGACCTCCGTCACTCGTCCCTGCGAGTCGAGCCGGACGTAGGACCATTTTGGCTGATCCGACCAGAAAGTCATGATCAAACCATCGGCGACCTCTCGCTCCATCGCCGCGAGGTAGTCGTTGATGTCGAGTTCCACATACTGGTCGCTGTTGGCCAGCATCAAAGGCTCATCGTTGTTAATGTGGTCCCGGGCTAGGAGGACCGTACATGCCGCGCCTTCCGTCACTTGGCGGACTGGAATAATTCGGCAACCGGGCGACACGCGCTGTAGGGTCGAACGCAGGTCGGTCTGATCCAGGTGCTCCTGCAGGCAAAGGTAAATGAACCGGTGGGGCTGGCTGGGGCGCACGTTTGCGGTGACGACCTCAATCATGGGCCGCCCGTTCACGGGAATCAGCGGTTTGGGGAGCGTGTAACCCGCCTGGGCAAACCGGCTTCCGCGTCCGGCAATGGGCAGGACAATATTAAGCATGGCGAAGTTCCTAGTTGAGCGCGAACGCCCGTTTCGCCGAGAATGTCTTCACATCCTCAGGCGTTCCCAAGCTGTGCATTTGCTCGCGCGCGATGGGAAAAATAGTGACCGCCTGACCCTCGAGAATCAGTTCGTTATATACTGGGCATACGTAGAATTCTCCGCTCACCGCCGCGTTCTTTAAGATCACGCGTTCGGCCGCCTTGAGAAAATTGCGGCTACCGCGAAAATAGTAGATGCCGGCGGTGGCATTGCGGCTAATCGGACGTTTCTCGGCCACCGCCACGACGGACCCATCCTCCACCTTGACGTAGGACCACTTGGGGTGCGTCGAGGGGAAGACGATCAGACTGCCATCAGCCTCAACCTGCCTCGCGGCCGCCAGGAAGACATCGATCGACGCATCGACGAATTGGTCCGAGTTGACGACGAGAAGTTCGCTGTCCTCCGACAAGCGGTCGGCCGCTAGCAGCACGCTGCACAAGGCGCCGGCGGTGGGTTGGTCAAGCAGGATCAAGTCACTTTGGGGTGCGATCAACTGCAGCACGTCGGCCAATGCAAAACGCTCCACGTGTTCTTTGCGGCAAATGAACACGAACCGGTGGGGTTCGCGTGGCGTCACGTTGCGCACGACAATCTCGATCATGGGCCGCCCGGCGATGTCCACCAGCGGCTTGGGAAATGTATAGCCCTGTTCGGCAAACTGGCGGCCTTCGCCGCTCATCGGGATCACTATTTGGAGCATAGAACCTCCTCATGTTTTTCTATCGAACTGATAAATTCGTGGATGCGCCAGTAGTTCACCTCCGCGTAACCGGATACCTGGCAAACATGGGCCCCGGAACGCTTCGCGGCCTCGATTCCATGCGGGGCGTCCTCCACAATAACCACCTGATCCGGCCGCAAATCCAGGCGCTCAAGCGCCTTGAGATAGATTTCCGGATGGGGCTTGGCCTGCTTGACTTCCTCGTTGCTCATCAGGAATTCGAAGTAGTCGAGCAAACCAGAACGCCGCAGCATCAACTCGACGCTCTCGCCAATGGCATTGGAGCAAACCGCCACGCGATAGCCATCGCGCTTGAGCCGGCTCATCATATATTCCTTCTCAAAGGCCGGCCAGCAATGGTTCAGGATCTCCTCACGGGTGAACACCTGTTTGACGCGATTTATCATCCCGTGCAAACTGCGCGGCAGCCCCTTCTCCACACTCAACATTTCCAATTTCTTGCGAGTCGGCAGCCCATTATAGCTGGCGAGGTGGTCATAGCGCGAAATCTTGAAGCCGAACATGGCGAGGGCCCGGTTGAGCGCCTCGTAGTGCCACTCCGTGGCATCGATCAAGACTCCATCCAAGTCGAAGAGGACTGCGCGAATTTCACTCATGGTAAATTTGGATTGATGGTTTCAAGCGGAGTACTTGTCGCCGAGCACACTCGGCAATTTGACGACCACCGTGATGGTTTCTTCCAACGCAGAAAATCGGTCGCCTCCCCCGGCTTGAGGAGCACAATTTCGCCGGCGTCGAGTTCTGTTCCGTTCATCCGAACCCGCCCGGATACGATTAGCGTGACTTCCGTCGCCACGCGATGCACGTGTCTCGGCTCGGTGGCCCCCGTGTCATAATGCTTGCACCCGACCTCGGCT
This sequence comes from Opitutaceae bacterium, assembly GCA_044344465.1. Classification (GTDB taxonomy): domain Bacteria; phylum Verrucomicrobiota; class Verrucomicrobiia; order Opitutales; family Opitutaceae; genus ER46. The sequence continues at coordinate 1,339 of JBIJCX010000152.1, read as the reverse complement.
GCCGTGCTTCGAATCGCGGCCGGCTCGAAGTCGCCGAGGAAACAGCCGCCCTTCATGTTGCTCTGTGCGAAACGTTGCATCACGCCTTCTTTTCTTTCCGAACTTCCGATCGCGACAACCCCAGTTGGCGCCTGAGCGCGTTCGCGTAGTCCGTGCAGATGCCATCCACCCCCCAATGGGCAAACGCGTCCCATCGGGTTCGCGCCTGGCGGATCGAGAATCCGTGCAACTCGGGCGACACCGCGTACACCGTCTTACCCGCCTCGTACAGCTGTTCCACCGCCGCCGCGGTCGCCCAAAACCCGTCAAATTCGTCCAACCAAACGACGCTCGCCTCACGAATTGCCAAGGCTTGGGCCACCGACTCGTTCCGGTCGCTGGCGCGCGCCGCGATCCGCAGTCTGGGTCCGAGTCGTGAATACTTCCGTGCCGTTTCTCCCGGCACAGATTCCAGCAACTCCATGTCAAACAGGAATACCTGGCCGGCCACGCCGACCTGTCCCAGAAATTCGACGGGACGTTGCTCGCAGCCGAGTTCCTTGATGTTGAGCGCGATGGTTCGGTGCGGCCATTCTCGCCACACGGCCACGTGCCGCGCCGCGTCGTTCACCGCACAGAAAGTCGCAGAGTCATGACTGATATAGAATCCATGCGCGGGCGCCCAGCGGATGTCGGTCTCAAGGCCAAAGCCGAGTTCCAACGCCCGCCTGACCTGCTCGAGGGTATTCTCCCTATTGGACTCCTTGCCGTCCAGGTTGGCCCTATGGGCAATTATTTCCATGACAGGTTTGTCCGGCACGTGAACAACTCCAGCGACTGCATTCGAGCCGGACAATTCGGCAGTCCAGTTTCCGCAGTTCCGGGTCGGGCAGCGAATCCTGGGACGGGCGCTGCCCCATTGCTCGGTCTGTCATCGATATTAACCTGCGCAAAGCAGGTTGAGTAATACGTGAAAGGCGGAAGCGAGGCAGATGGCATGCGCGCCGGTATCGCAAGTATTGCGCCTGACGCAGCAATTGCGCGGCAATCAACTGCTGATTAATTACTTAAAATCTATTACCTCGCAGTGACAATCTGGTTCGTGGCCCACCGCGCTTGCGCAACCACCAACGGCGGCAAAATTTGCCCGACCTTCCATCGACCGCCAAAATCGCGCTCCCGCCCACCCTCGTTCCTCCGAAGTCACGCCATCTGCGCCGTTCGTAGTGATCCGTCTGGTCCCGGAGTTATTCGCGCGAACCACCCGAATGGCCACGCATTCACTCTTTGGTCCCGCCGCTAACGCGGCGGGCTACCCTTTTATTGTAGCCCTGCGCGTGAGCGCAGGGACGCCTTGATC
>JBIJCX010000467.1:0-5750 GCA_044344465.1 Opitutaceae bacterium | reverse complement strand
CAGCTTCGCCCCGAGGCTGCCGACATGGGCGCCGATGGCCGAGGCCTGGAACAGCGCTTCCTGCGCCTTGAGTTCCGCGGTCTCGATGCGTTTGGAAATCTCGACCTCCTGTTCGCGCGTCAGCAGCGGCACCTGGCCCATCTGCTTGAGATACATCCGGACGGGATCGTCCAGGATGTCGTTTTGCGACGTCCGGGACTCCTCCTCCTCGGCCTCCTCCATCCGCTGCTTGTAGTCCTCAACCTGATCCGGCTCCAGGATCTCGATTTCCAGGTTCTGCAGGATCGAGAGAACGTTGTCGATCTCCTCCTGGTTTTCGACGGACTCCGGCAGCGCCTCGTTGATGTCGTCAAATGTGAGGTAACCCTGCTCCTTGGAGAGCCGGATGAGGTGGCGGATCTTGTCGTTGATGCCACCGGCAGGAATGTCGGGTCCGGCGGCGCCGTCGGCGGCGGGGCCGGCGGTTTTCGCAAGCACGGCCTCGACGGCGTCGGATTGGGAGGAATCGGCTGGAGCGGACTTGGCTTTACGCGGCATGTGGAAAGGTGAAAGGCGACCGAACGAACAGCAAACGACCCAAGGGTCAAACGACCGCCGCCAGGGCGAGTGGCTGGCGGAGCTGGCGGTGGATTTCAGATCGTTCTTTCAAGAGTGAAATTGGGTCAGACTCAATGTCCGCACGGGTATTGGCCAAAGCAAGTTCTATTTGGCGGAGGCGGGGCTCGAGGGAGCGGGCGCGCAGCTCGCGCAGAGCCTCCAGGGCCACCTTGTTCGGATCGTCGATTCCAGGCGTCTCGAAAAGGAGCGCGGCGACCAGGGTGCGCTCCTCCGGGGTTTCCAGCAACGGATCGAGGTGATCTCGCCCCGGCCATGACGCATGCTCAAACTCGCCGAGAAAACGGTTGAGGAGCACGCCGGCCGGATGACTGGCGTCGATCCATTCGTGCGGCAGGGCCTGGCTGAGCGGCCTCCCGAGCGTCTCGAAATGGAGGCAGAGCAGCAGGAGGACGTGCTCAGAGGTGTGGGAGCGATCCCGTGCCGCGACCGCCACCGTGGCCGGGGGCGCAGACTCCGGGCGCGCGGCGGCCTGCCGGCTCTGCCGGGCGCTAAAGGTCAGAAAGTCTTTCTGCGCCGCCAGTGCCGGCAGGTTGAGGTGAGACGCGGCCTCGATCACGAAACCGGAACGGGCGACTTCGCTTTCGACGGCGCCGATGACCTCGAACACGGTCTGGATGGCGCGTGATTTTAGTTCGGGCGAGGCCTGCGCCGGATGCGGCAGCGCGGCGAAACAGGCGAAGCCCATGGCGGAGCGGGCACTCCGGCGGACCTCGTCATAGGCGGCCAGGCCCCGCTCGAGAAACAGGAGATCCGGATCGATCTTCTCGGCGCCCTCCAGCATGAGGAACCGCACCTCGAGGCCGGCTTTCAGCGCCATCGGCAGGAAACGCAGCGCGGCCTTCTGTCCGGCGCTGTCACTGTCGAAGAAACATTCGACCTGCGGGTGGTAGCGCCGCAGCAGGTTGAGCTGGCCCTCGGTGATCGAAGTGCCCTGGGGCGCAATCGCGGTCTTGAGTCCGACGCTCCAGCAACGGAGGGCGTCAAGCTGGCCCTCGACGAGCACAAACGGCTTGCCTTCTCCGACCGAGGTGCGGGCGCGATCGAGATTGAAAAGCAGGTTGCCCTTGGTGAAGACGGGGGTCTCGGGCGAGTTGACATACTTGGCTTCGCGCGCGGGATCGTCTGCCGGGGTGAGATCGCTCTGCCGTGCGGTGAATGCGACGACCCGCCCCTGATGATCGCGGATCGGAATCATCAGCCGGCCCCGGAATCGCGGCCGCAACGCGCCGAGCGTGAGTTGCGCGTCCTCGTAGATGAAAAAGAGGCCGCACCGTCGCAGCGCCTCTTCCGAGAATTTCTTGCGCAACAGCAGCGCGCCAATGCCGCTGCCATTTTCGTCGGCGGCGCCAATCTTGAATTCGTCCGCGAGCTCGGACGGAAAGCGGCGTTGCTCCACCCAATACTTCCGGAAGAAATCGCCCGTCGCGTCCTTCGCCTTGAAGGCCTGAAAGAAATGCTCCGCCGCCTGCTCGTGCAGATCGAAAATCTCCTGGCGCAGCGAACGCTCCTCGCGACTGGGCCCGCCCGAGCCCTCCTCGTACTCGATGACGATGCCAAAGCGTTTGCCGAGCGCCTCGACCGCCTCGCTGAAATTGAGCTGCTCGGTATCCCGCACGAAGGTGATCGCGTCGCCCGCCTTGCCGCAGCCGAAGCACTTGTAGAATCCCTTGTCGGGGTCGACGTTGAACGACGGCGTTTTCTCGTTGTGAAACGGGCACAGCCCCTTGAGCCGCCCGCTGCCGGCCTTGCGCAGGGTCACGACGCGCGAGACGACATCCGCGAGGTTCACGCGCAGCTTCAAGTCGCGCAGGCAGGTGGGCTTGATGACGGGCATGGCGCTGGAGTTTTGCCGGAGCGGCGGCGAGCGGGCGGTGGAAATTCAAGAATCGTCCCGACGGTCGGCCGGTCAGCGAAGAATGCACTTTCAACTCGCGCCCCCCGCTGTCAAGTTTCACAGCTTTCCGGGAAACTTCGCCCCGCTTCACGCGACAAACACGCCATGCGCCTGCTTCACCTCATTCTCCTGTGCCCGGTCCTTTTTGGCGCCACCCTCATGCGCGCCGCGTCCGGTCCGGGCCCCGCGGCGCCAAAGTCGCCGTTGCAGGAACCCGTCTGGCAGGCCCGCCTGCCGGACTTCAGCGAGGCGAGCTATGAAAAGCACGTCGAGTCGCTGATGGCCAATTTCGAGCGGGTGTCGGGCAAGAAGCTCGTACCGGGTGAAAAGAAAAAGGCCGGTCTCAAGATTTATGCCGACTCCGGCCCGGGCATGGCGACGCCGGTGGCGTTGGTGAAGGCGGTCATCGGCGCGCTCAAGCGGCGCGGCTTTGAGCACCAGAACATCTTCCTGGTCGGATTGAACGCCCTGCGACTCCGGATGACCGGCTATCTGCCGTCGCTCGTTTCGGGTCAGACCCCGTTCAACGGCAATCCGGTCTACGTGCTCGAATCGAACCGCTACTACGACCCCGTGTGGTTCTACGATTCGCCGCTGCCGCAGCGTTTCGATCCGATTTTCGCCGAGAAACAGACCGCGGGCGTGCCGAACACGTCGACGAAGGATGAGGACCGCAAGAGTTTCCTCGCGACGCCGCTCTTTCTCGATGCGGATTTCTGGATCAACCTGCCGGTCTACACGGATCACCCGACGCTCGGCATCAACGGCGCGCTGGTGAACGCCACGCTCTGGAACGCCTCGAACACCGCGCGTTTCTTCCGTTCGCCCGGCAATGCCCCGGCGGCGGTCGCCGAGATGAGCGCGATCCCCGAGTTGCGGCAGACGTGGATGTTCACGATGACGAGCCTCGAGCATTATCAGTATATTGGCGGACCGTTCTTCAACTCGCTCTACTCGGCCTCGGAGCCGCTGATCTGGTTGAGCACGGATCCGGTGATGTTGGATGCGCTCGTGCGCGACCGGATGAATGCGCAGCGGAAGAAATCCGGCTTTGCGCCCGTCGACGAAGAAATCCGGACCCTGGAATTTGCGGAAACCCTCGGCGTGGGATCGACGAAGACGAAGAACGCCCGGATCGTTCCGGTCGAGTGAGGGTGGCGCGGGCGAATCGGCGGGATACAGCTGAATTTTATGGGGGCGCGGTGGCCTCACCGCGCAATCGCCCGAATGGCGGGTGAGGGCACCCGCCCTCCATCGTCCGAGCACCGCCAACCGGCAGATGCGCCCATCTGGGACGGCCCGAAAACTTCCCTCTTGCGACCATCGTGCCGGTGCGCCCAAGTGGGGTGCTGCCTTCCGGACATGACCTCAGCTGAAAATCTTCCCTTTCTCATCCAAATCCTTCTTGCCGGGGGCATCACCGGTGGCGTGATCGGAGCCAGCCACCTTTTTGGCCAGCGCGCCCGGCACACGAAAATCAAGGACTCGGCGTATGAGTGCGGCATTCCGGGCGAGGGTCTGATTCACACGCGGTTTTCGGTGAAGTTTTTTCTCACCGCGCTGCTCTTCATGTTGTTCGATCTGGAAGTCGTGATTCTGGTGCCGTGGACATTTATCTACCGCGAGTTCCTCGCGAATCACATCCCGATCCTCGGTCCGATCCTGTTTTTCATCGGCGTGCTGGTGCTCGGGTTGGGTTACGAGATCAAGAAGGGTGCGCTGCAGTGGGAGAAGTGACGATCGAGACCAAGCGGGACTAGCCTATGCGACTCGACCGCATCATCGCGCGCAGCCGCATCGTGGATCTGCGCAGCCTCGATCTCGAGGGAGCGTTGCAGGAACTGCTCAGCGTCTCGGTCGAGAAATTTCCCGACCTGCGGCCCGATTCCCTGCTGAAGGGATTGCTGGCGCGCGAGGGCACGATGACCACCTATCTCGGCTTTGGGGTCGCGCTGCCGCACGTGCGGGTGAAGATGCACCGCCGCTATGTCCTCGCCATCGGCCGCAGCCGGGTCGGAATCCGGCACGACGGCGCTCTGGCCGAGGAGCGGGTGCACTTGATCGTGATGCTGATCGCCGGCGAGAACGCGCGCGACTATCTGCAGGTGCTCGCGTCGATCGCACGGCAGGTGAAGGACAAGGAACTGGTGGACGGCCTCGTCAACGCCCCCGATCTCGACGCCCTCTACGAGCGGCTCATCGGCGGGTTTGGCGGGTTGCCGGCGATCGAGGCGCAACAGAGCCGGATCAACCGGCTGATGTTTCGCGAGGCGAAACAGGTGGCGCAGGGCGCGGATTGCAGCGCGATCATGGTGTTTGGCGACACGTTCATCGGCGGGGTCCGGTCGGGGTTGCTGGGCGCGAAGCAGAGAACCATCCTCGTGACGCGCACCGCGCTCGAGACGAGCGACGATGAGAAGGAGTTCAGTGAAACCATCCAGGTGCGTTCGTTTTCGAACCAGCGTCTTGCGCAGTTGCGCAGCGCGATGCTAGTCGCGCTCACCCGCGGGTTGGTGACTTTCACGGATCGGATCTGCTGCGTTGGCGGCATCCCGGGCAGCAACCAGTTCGACACGCTCGTGGTGGTGGACATCGAGCGCGAGTTCCAGACCCTGCTCACCGGCTCGACCGCCGACCTGCTGCCGGAGGACGTGAAACCCGAAGTGCTGGAGCGGGTCATCGCGGTGGCGACGGAACTGGCGGTGGAGGGTCGCGAAGGCCGGCCGGTCGGGTGCCTGTTCGTGGTGGGCGACAATGGCAAGGTCGGCTCCCTGTCCAAGCCGCTCGTGCTGAATCCGTTTTTCGGTTACAAGGAGGAGGAACGCAACATCCTGAACCCGTTCATGGACGAGACGGTGAAGGAGTTTTCCTCGATCGACGGGGCGTTTATCATCCGGGGCGATGGCGTGGTGGAGTCGGCCGGCAGTCTGATTCAGGCCACCGACAGCACGCACTCGCTCCCGAGCGGGCTCGGCAGCCGGCATGCCGCCGCGGCGGCGATCAGCGTGGCGGCGAACTGCATCTCCATCGTCGTATCCTCGAGCACCGGGCAGGTGACGCTGTTTCGCCGCGGGGTCATGCTGCCGCTGACGGAAAAACGCCGGTAGCCTGGGCGGCGGTCCGGGCGAATTTTTTCTCGGTTACGGTAAACATCCCCGGAGCAAGCTCCGGGGCATTTGCCGAAAACTGTAGGAGCGGCTTTATGCCGCGATTTTTCCAATCCATCGCGGCATAAAGC
>JBIJCX010000465.1:0-5786 GCA_044344465.1 Opitutaceae bacterium | reverse complement strand
AGTAAAAAAGCCAGGCCTGAAAATCCCCGCTCCTACAGCCAACCAATCCGAAGCAAGCTTCGGGGTATCGGACCCAAAGCGAATGAATTGTCGGGAGGCGCGGCCGGCCATCACCTTGGGTTTACGAAACGTACTCGCGGATGAGCCGGACGTTTTCCGGCGGGGTCTCGAAGGGCAGGGCGCCGGTGCCGAGCAGGCAATTGGGGCGACCCCCGGCGAACTCGAGGATGCGATCGATCTCGCGGTAGATCCGCCCGGGGTCCGGGCCCGCGACGATGCCGGAGTTCATGTTCACCCGCACCTTCACGTGCGGGTGGGTGCGCGCAACCTGTTCGACAAATGCCCGCTGGTCGGTTTCCGGATTGCTGACCAGAAAACCGGTGCCGGTCGACAGCAGGTCTCCCAGGATCGGATACGTGTTGCCGCCCATGATGCAGGGCACCGGGTGGCCGACGCAGCCGGCGGCGATCTCCAGGATGCGGCGCAACGCCGGCAGTTCCAGTTCGTGGAACTGCTTTGGCGACAACATCGGGGGCGCGGCGGCGGACTCGAAAAAGGCGATGTCCAGGCCCGCGGCCGCCACGGCGCGGCAGAAACCGGCCTGGTTTTCCGCCAGGTGCAGCAGCGCGCGCGCGGTCTCTTCGGGGTAAAGGGCCGAGTCTTCGCAGAGGCCGGTGATGCCGCGCAGGTTGAAGGCGACGGAGAACGGTCCGGCCACGGGGATGCGCACGTCGGCGTCGGGCAGTTCGCGCTGCAGCCGCCGGCCGACCGCAATGAGCATGGCAATGCGGCCCGCGCGCCCCGGATCGTAGGGGGGCAAGGCCAAGGCATCCTCGATTGTCGCGCAGATGGGCTCTTCCACGGCGGGGATGCCGTTGCCGAAAGGCTGGTTGATCGTCGCGCCGTAGGCCTCGGCTTCGAGGGTGTAGATGTCGATGCCGACCGCGATCGGCCGGTGCCGGTATTCGAGGTAGGCGGCGCGATGGCCGGCGAAAAGCAGCTCGGGATCGCGGGAGACCTCCCATGGGGTGCGACTCGTGAAGCGCGCGGCGTTTTCGTAGACTGCGGGCGTGAAGGCGATTTTCATGGCTGGTCCGATGGCGGGATGAAACAGGCTGCGGTCGGCGGGCGACCTGGCTGACAATGTTCTTATAAACGACTTTTCGGCCGTTACGAAGCGTGTAATCGGGGTCAGGCCGCCACGGAATCAAAGTGCAGCGCCGACTTGCCAAACCGCTTGACCCCGCTACGGTTCGCGGCTCATGAAAATCCTCACCACCCTCTTCCTCGCCCTCGGTCTGGCCGGCGCCGCGTTGGCCGGGTCAAACAAAGTTCCGGCCATCTCGCACCCGGAACTGACGGCCGCCATCGCGGCCAAGTCGGTCACCGTGCTCGACGTCAACGGCTCCGACTCGTTCAAGGAGGCCCGCATCCCGGGCGCCATCGACTTCATCGCCCACGAGAAGGCCATCGCCTCGCTCCTGCCCAAGGACAAGAGCGCGCTGGTCGTGGCGTACTGTGGGAACGAATACTGCAGCGCCTACCTCGCCGCGGCGACCGTGGCGACGAAGCTCGGTTATACCAACGTGAAGCACTACGCCCCCGGCATCGATGGCTGGGTGAAGGCGGGTGCCAAGGTCGAGAAAAGCTGACGACCGCGCGGGCGCCCCGTTCGCCCGACCTTTTCTCGCCCGGGCTTTTTTGCCCGGGCTTTTTTGTGCCGCCACCTTTCACTTGGCGAAACGGGGATTACGGGTTACAGTCTCCAGCAAAGGAGACGTCGTCGATGCCGGGGCGGATTGTTTTTGCCGGGTTGATGCCGCACGCGCCGATCTTGGTGCCGGGCGTGGGCGGGGAGAGCTTGTATCAGGCGAGAGCCACCGCGACCGCCATGAGCACGGTGGCGGGTCACGTCCTTGCGACCGAGCCCGATACCGTCGTGGTGATTTCGCCGCATTCGCCCCGCCAGCCCGGCGCCTTCGGCCTGTGGGCAACGCCGCGGGTCCGCGGATCGCTCAGCCGTTTCGGGTCGCCGGAAGATGCGGTCGATCTGCCCCTGGACCAGGACTTCGCCAGCCGGTTGGAAATCGAGGGGGACCGGCGCGGATTGCGGATCTGGCGGATTTCCCGGGGGGGCCTCGATCACGGCGCGCTGGTGCCGCTCTGCTATCTCACCGCGGAGGGTTGGCACGGGCGGACCGTCGTCGTGGGCTTGAATTTTCCGCACGAGGGCGGGTTGGAGGAACTCGGACAAGCCATCGCCGCCACCGCCAAACACCTGCAGCGTCGGACGGCGATTATTGCCAGTGGCGACATGAGCCACCGGCTCACGTGTACCGCCCCCTCCGGCTACGACCCCGAGGCGCATCGATTCGACGAGACGTTTATCGGCCTGCTGCGCGACGCCGCGGTGCGCAAACTTGGGCAGATCGATCCGGCCCTGCAGGAGCGGGCGGCGGAGGACGTGGTGGACGCCACGGCCGTGGCGGTGGCGGCATCCGAATACCGGACCGCGGGACACGAAGTGCTGAGTTACGAGGGGCCCTTCGGCGTCGGCTACGGGGTGGCGATACTTTTTGAAACCCCGAATTCCCGGGCGGCGGGTGCGCCCGGTGAAGGCGGGAGCGGCGAAGTGGTTTCGCTCCTTTCCGATCTGCCCGGAGTCGCCCGGCGCGCGGTCGAGGCGAAACTGCACGGTCAGCCGGAAAAGCCATCATTCAGCGTGCAAGGCGAGGTGGCTGGACGCCACGCGGTATTCGTGACGGTGCGCACCAACGACGGAAAATTGCGCGGTTGCCGGGGTGTCACCACGCCTGGCGCGGAGAACCTGGTTTGGGAGACGTGGTACAGCGCGGTGGCGGCGGCATTTTTCGATTCGCGGTTCCCCTCGGTGACGGCCGATGAGCTGCCCCGACTGCGCTTCACCGTCACGGTGCTCGGCGATCTGGAGCCGGCGGTCTCTCTCGGGGAACTGGATCCGGCGGTGTACGGCGTTCTGGTGCACGCGGACGATGGCCGGAAAGGGGTGCTGCTGCCCGGTATCGCCGGCATTGACACCGTGCCGGACCAGCTCGCCGTGGCGCGCCACAAGGCGGGAATCGCGGACGACGAGGCCGTGCGGATCGATCGGTTCCGGACGAGAAGTTTTGGCGAGCCGGCGAACGAAGGGAAAGGGGGCCAGACATGATGGCCACGACCCCGCGCCCGTCCGTGCATGCCGCCCGGTGGTGGACGATGCGAGCCGATCACCGGCTTGAATGCCGGCTGTGTCCGCGGCACTGCAAACTGCAGGACGGGCAACGCGGGTTTTGCTTTGTGCGCCAGCGGGTGGGCGACGCGATGGTGCTGACGACGTATGGCCGCAGCAGCGGATTCTGCATCGATCCGATCGAGAAGAAGCCGCTGAACCATTTCCTGCCGGGGACCAGCGTGCTGTCGTTCGGCACGGCGGGGTGCAATCTCGGCTGCCGGTTTTGTCAGAACTGGAACCTCAGCAAGGCGCGGGAGTTCGACCGGCTGGGCGATGTCGCGGGTCCCGACGCGATTGCCGACGCCGCCCAGCGCTTCGGGTGCCGGTCGGTGGCGTTTACGTACAACGATCCGGTGGTTTTCGCGGAATACGCCCTCGACGTGGCCCACGTTTGCCGCGAACGGAGCATCAAGACCGTGGCGGTGACGGCGGGTTACATCGCGCCCGAGGCCCGGCCGGAATTTTTCGCCGCGATGGACGCCGCGAATGTCGACCTCAAGGCGTTCACGGACGATTTTTACCAGCGGCTCTGTGGCGGCCGTTTACAGCCGGTGCTGGATACGCTGGAGTATTTGCGGCGGGAGACCGCGGTCTGGTTCGAAGTCACCACGTTGCTGATACCCGGGAAGAACGATGGTTCCGATGAAATCGACCGGGCCTCCGACTGGTTTGCAGAACGGCTTGGACCCGACGTGCCGTGGCATTTCACGGCCTTCCATCCCGCCCATAAGCTGCTGGATGCCGCGCCGACGCCGGTCGCGACGCTCGTGCGGGCGCGCGACATGGCCCGCGCCAAGGGTCTGCACCATGTCTACACCGGCAACGCGTACGATCGGACCGGGGCGAGTACGTGGTGTCCGGCATGCGGGGAATTGCTGATCGCGCGCCATTGGCATGAACTGGGTTCCTACCATCTTGACGGCAACCGCTGCCAGGCCTGCGGGTGCCGGATCGCGGGCCGGTTCGAACGGATGCCGGGCACCTGGGGCGCGCGCTGGCACCGGGTGCGGTTGAGTTGACGGCGCGCCGCAGGCTTGTCTCCGGCCGGCGGACGAATTGGTCTCATCGCGAAACTCAACCACTCACCATGCCCCAAGATACCCGCACCCTCCGCGTCGCCTCCGTGCAATTCGAACACCAACCCGCGGACAAGGAGGCCAACTTCGCGAAGGTTGAGCATTTCACCGCCCAGGCCGTGGCGGCGGGCGCGCGGCTCGTCGTCTTTCCCGAGTGCTGCATCAGCGGCTATTGGTTCATTCGCAACCTGTCGCTCGCGCAACTGGCGGCGCTCGCGGAACCGATTCCCGCGGGGCCGAGTACGCAGCGGCTGCGGGCGCTCGCGATGCGCCAGGGCGTCACGATTGGAGCGGGCTGGATCGAAGCGGCCGGCGACGGCGTGTTTCACAACAGCTATGTCGTCGCGCTGCCGGATGGGACGGTGCACTGCCACCGCAAGCTGCACGCGTTCGAGCATGAGGCGGTGCGGAGCGGCACGGAGTACACGGTGTTCGATCTGCCGGACGGTTTTCGCGTCGGCGTCCTGATCTGCTATGACTGCAACATCATCGAGAATGTGCGCATCACCGCGCTGCGCGGGGCCGAGATCCTGATTGCGCCGCACCAGACGGGAGCGGTGCGCAGCAAGAACCCGCATCTGATGGGCCTGATCGACCGGCGGATTTGGGACAACCGCAAGGCCGATCCCGCCGCGATCGAGCGTGAGTTTCGCAGCGAGAAGGGGCGCGGCTGGTTGATGCGGTGGCTGCCGAGCCGCGCGCACGACAACGGGCTGTTCCTGATCTTCAGCAACGGCGTCGGGGTCGATGACGATGAGATCCGCACGGGCAATGCCATGATCATGGATCCCTATGGGCGCATCCTGGCCGAGACGGGGGTCGCCGACGACGCGATGGTGATCGCGGATCTCGACGCGGGCCTGCTGGCCAACTCGTCCGGGCGAAAGTGGATCCGGGCGCGCCGGCCGAATCTCTACCTGCCGCTCACCGTGCCGACCGGCCAGGAGTGCGACACGCGGAAGCTGAAGTTCGAAGAGTGAGGTTGCGACGAACGTCCGGCGCCGCCGCGATCAGGCCGATGAAGTCCCACCCCATGGTCATGATCCGTTTCGCATAAATGCCGGAATGTATTTCCCTGCGCCGATGTCACCGTTCTCCCGCTCCTGCCTCGTAACGCGGATATTTGATCATCAATCGGCCGGAGTGGTCCTGTTCGCGCTCGCGGCCGCCCTCGGGGCCGTGCGGCCGGCGCGCGCGGCCGTTGAAAAACCCACCGGGCAAATCGGGCTCTGGGCGGTCGAGCAGATGCCCGGCGGCACGGTGACAGTGCGGGATGGCGCGTTGGCCATCGAGGATGTGGCGGGATGCACCGTTTGGTGGCGCGAAAAACTCACTGCGCCGGTCGAGATCAGTTACGAGATCACCGTGATCGCGCAGGGTGGGCCGCGCGACCGCGTCTCCGATGTGAACTGTTTTTGGATGGCGAACGACCCGCGATCGCCGGCGCCGCCGTTTGCCCC
>JBIJCX010000464.1:0-5801 GCA_044344465.1 Opitutaceae bacterium | reverse complement strand
TGATCACCCCGACCGAGCCAATCTGGATGGCCGGTTTTGGCAGCCGCACCAAGCCTTCGGAGGGCGTTCGGCAGGACATTTATGTCCGGGCGCTCGCGTTGCAGGATGAAAGGGGGAAAACATCGGTGGTCGTCACCCTCGACCTCGCGGGAATCGAGCGAGAGATGTCCGTGGCGATCGCGGATGAGTGCCGCACCCGGTTTGGCGTGACGCGGGATCGCTTGATCTTGAATGTCTCGCACACCCACAGCGGCCCCGTGGCGGGCTTGGCGCTGATGCCGATATATAATTTAAGCCCCCAGCAGCTCGACGTGGTGCGGCGATATACCAGTTCCCTGATCGAGAAGACCGTGGGCGCGATCGGCACGGCGATTCAGAATCTGGCGCCGGCAACAGTGGGATTTGGGCAAGGATTGGCGGGCATCGCGGTCAATCGCCGCCGCGTGCGCCTCCGCTCGTTGCCGGGGCCCGTCGATCCGGATGTGCCGGTCCTGAGCGTGCGCGATGCCGGCGGAAAGCTGCAGGCCGTGGCGGTCGGGTACGCTGCCCATGCCACGACGTTGAGCGATTACTTGATCAATGGAGACTGGCCCGGTTTTGCCTTGGAAGAAATTGAGAAGGCGCAGCCGGGCGCGACCGCGCTGTTCATCCAGGGCTGCGGCGGCGATGCCAACGCGCTCCCGCGGCGCGACGAGGAATTGTCGCGCAACTACGGCAAGATCCTCGCGGCGGCGGTGGCCGAGGTGCTGCGCGGCAAGATGGCGCCCCTCTCTGGCCCGCTGGAAGCCAGGTACGAAACGGTGGACGTGCCCTTTCATCAGCCGCCGGGTCGCACGGAATTGGAGCAGCGGCTGAACGACAAGAACAACTATATCCGGCAGCACGCCAAACGTCTGCTCAGCGATCTGGACCGGGACGGAAGGCTGCCGGCTTCATATTCGTATCCCGTCCAGGTCTGGCAGTTCGGGCGCGGCCTGAAACTCATCGCCCTGGGCGGCGAAGTGGTGGTCGATTATTCGCTCCGGCTGAAGCAGGAGTACGGTTTCGACCAGACCTGGGTCGCGGGATACTGCAATGACATCCTGGCCTATATCCCCTCGCGCCGGGTGTTGAAAGAGGGCGGCTATGAAGGCGGAGACTCGATGATTTATTTTGGCCGGCCGGGCCCGTTTGGGGCGGCGGTGGAGGAGATCATCGTCGAAAAAGTCCACGACCTCGTGGTGCGGACATCGGCAAGCGCTGCCGCGAAGCCCCAATAGCGCGGCCAACTCACGGGCGGATGCTCGCCACTGCTATTTTCCCGCATTCTCCAGACTGCCGAACGGGCTGCTGCGATCCGAGAACGTGACGCGACCGAAACGATCGGGCGTGTGAAATGTCTTGGTTCCCGTGCTGGCATCCGCGGGCGACCATTGGCTGAGCTGGGCATTCGTTTTCCCCCCGTGGCGGTTCAGATTCAGGTTCCAACCGGTGCCCGGACGCGGGCGGGCCTGCTGGGCGACGGCGGCGAAATTTTTGAAGGGGACGGCCACCTCGACAATCCAGTATTGATCGGTGTCGGAATCGTTGTTCAGGGTGCCGACATGCGCTCCGGCAATCTTGATGTCCGCGGCGTCCCATTTGGGTGCCCGCGGTTTCGACGGGCCGTGGGGGCGGAAATTGTCGAGGATTCCCCCGAGAAGATTAAACTCGATATTGAAGTAGATATGCGGGGTATCCTGATTCGGAGTGATCATGACCTCGAAGCAGTCATCCTCGGGAATCTTGCCGTCGCGCTCGGTGTGCCTCGCGGTGATGTGGGCATCCTGGCAAATGACGCCGATGTACAAATACTCATCATCCCAAAGCAGCTTGGCCCGGGTCTGTTCCTTTTTCCCCTCCTTCCACCAGGTGAAGTGAAAATCTCCTACGTCGGGTGCGGCGAACCACGCGGCTTCGTCCAGCTTGCCGTCGATTACGATCGGAGTTCCCGCCCGCAGAATGGTGTACTCGGGCGGCCGAAATTTTCCGGCGGTGGGCGGTTCAACGCCGAGCGTCGGGCCGGCGAAGCCGAGCAGAAGGCAGGCGGAGGAAACGGCGGAGAGGAGCGAGGATCGTTGGATGGGCAGGATCGGTTTCATGGGGGCCGGAGCGGTTTGGGTTTTCTCGCCGACTGAGGCAAGCACGTTACGGCGCCGTCATCACGGCACAGGGGTCCGTTGGCCAAGGCGGAACGATGCCGGAAATAATCGCGACCGAGAGCGAAGCCGTCGGCCGACCGCGTCGCCATGACTGCGCCAATTGCCTCATCTCTGGTGTGATCAAGAGCGCCCGGGGAGCTGAACACTTTCTACCAACAAAATCGTTCTACCCCAAATTCCGCTGGATCAAGGGTAGTAATATTTTGTGGGCAGGAATATTTTCCAAGCCCATCAACCCGCCGCCAGGCGACGATTTTGCCGTAGCGCGGAGCTTCGGACGACATCGGCGGAGGGCCCTTAATCGAGGAACGCTTTGCATCTGCGGCGAGTTCACGCTCCAGCCCCCTCACCTGTTCCTGAAGGTAAACGATTCGGACCAATCGCTGATCTTGTGACTCCTCCGGATTCACTACGGATTGTTTCGCAGCCGCCGCAGATTGGCGGGCCTGCGCTTTCGCAGCGGCTTCTTTCTTTGCCGCTGCTGCGGCGCGCTCATTAGCGCCTTTTTTTCTCGGTCACCCGGTCACGGTATTGGACCTCCGAAACCTTCCCGTCGGTCAAAGTGACCTGCACATCCGGCCAGCGATAGATTGCTTTCTTGCCTATCGCCGCTTTCGTCTGCGGGGAACCCTTCAGTTCGATCAACTGTGCCTCGGTCATACCTACTTAAACCGAGCCGTCAGCCGCCAAAGCGGTCACGGCAAATATGAACGTCCCGATCAGGAATAACTTTTTCATGCGGTCGGATTGAATCCTCGTTTACTACGGCGCGCGTGGAATACGCGCCCTTGCTGGTTCGACAGTTTGTCTCATTCTATGATAAACACGAGCGTCAATCACCGTCGTGGCGGGTTCGACTCCACTGTTCCACCACTGCCGGTTAATGCCTCCAATACCCCAGCTCTCCTTCCGCACGGGCAAGCGGGTGCCGTAGCGTAGAAGTGCGGAAAATCGTACCGTGCAGCGACGAGAAAATCGCGCGCTGAGGGAAGTCTGTCGGACTCGTCTTGGGCGTCCTGAGATAAACGACGAGTGGCAGAAAGCGGCACTCTTCAACGTCGGTGCATGTTCAAAAAAGCGGATGGGGTCAGTCGCCCTCGTCCTTTGCCCGCGGGAAGACAAAGGCGGCCCGCACCGGCGCGGGCATCGGGTTGTTGTCGCCGCGCACCGAGCGCCAGATGATTTCGTTGAGCAGCAGGTCGTCCGCCGCGTCCTCCTTCGTGAAGTCCATCTGGCGCGACTTGTCCGCCCCCCAGGCCGTTTTTCGATTCCGATCGTTCAAGTCCACGTTGGCCGGCAGCACGGTATAGGGCCGCAGATCGGCTCGCGCCTGAAAGGAGTTGAACATCGGCGTGGCCGCCGCGTCGAACTGCGACATGGGCTGCAGGCCGAGAATCAATTCCATCGAGCGCAGCATCGAGCTGGTCGAATACATCGTCGAGTCGACGAAGCCCCGCTTGGTGTAGGGGCTGACCACCATGGCCACCGTGCGGTGCGCGTCGACGTGATCCGGGCCATTCTGTGCATCGTCTTCCACGACGAAAATCGCCGTCTGCGCCCAGAACTTCGTCCGGCTGATCGCCGCGATGACCTGGCCGAGCGCAAGATCGTTCTCGGCGACATAAGCCGTCGGCGTCAGCTTGCCAGCGGCCGTCCCGGAGGTGTGATCGTTGGGCAGCCGCACAATCTGCAACCGCGGCATCTCGCCCTCGCGCTCCCACTGGCGCAACACGGCGATGTAGCGTTCGGCGCGCAGCAGGTCCGAGTAATCCATGTCGAAGCCGTGGAAGAGCGGATCGAAGTGACCTTCGAGGGCCTTCGCCCTGGCCTTGCGCGGATCGGCGGGAGTCCGGCCGTTCTGCACCCATTCGCCAAAGCTGTGGTAACTCACGCCCGCGGCTTTGGCGCTGTCCCAAAGGTAGCCGCCGGCCGGCTGGGCAATGGGATAATTTCCTTCCGCCGGATAACTGTACTTCTTGTGGGTCCCATTGTGTCCATAGCTCAGGGGCCAAAATCTTTCGACGAAGTCAGTCGCATAGGCCCCCATCGTCCATTCGTGGCCATCCGCGCTCACTTCGCTCTCGACGTAGAAGTTGTCCAACAACACGAAGTCGCGCGCGAGCTGATGGTGGTTCGGGGTGACGCGCTCTGGAAAAAGACACAGCGCGGGATCGCCGTTGCCTTCCTTCATGTCGCCAAAAACCTGATCGTAGGTCCGGTTCTCCTTGATGATATAGATGCAGTACTTGATTGGGCTGGCGTTGCCCACCTGGCCGGGAATCGGATTGTCGGCCGGGCGGACCGTGGCGATGGAGTTGTCCCGCTTGAGCGGTGCGCACTGGTAAGCGGTTGCCGTGTATTTTTCCAATTGGCGCTCGAATTCCGGCCGGTCGGGCAGGTCGATGATGCTCATCGTGCCTTTGAACAGGCCGCCGATGTATTCCTCAGTCGTGCCGGGCGCGCGGCGTTTTCCGGGCTGCGGTCCCCCGGGATTGGCCTTGGAAATGAGGCCCTTGCCGTTGGCGACCAGCAGCTTCTTCCCGTCGGGCGTGACGCGCACCGAGGTCGGATACCAGCCGGTGGGAATGAAGCCGAGCGCGCGGCTCTTGCCCGGCTTGGCCACGTCGATCACTGCGATCGTGTTGATATTCGCGTTGGCGATAAAGAGGGTCTTCTCGTCCGGCGACAGCGCGAGGCTGCTCGGCGTCGATCCCGGAGGCGATTGCGGGTAGAGGGCGGCCCAAATCGTCTCGGTGGTCCGGCCTTGGTCCGTGTCGATGACCGTGACGGTGTTGCGATTGGCGTTGGCGACGTACAGGAGCCGGCCGGACTTGGTCAGGAGCATTTCATTCGGATGCTCCTCGGTCCGCCAGCGGGCGGTGATTTTGTTTAGCTTCAAGTCAATCACCGCCACCTGGGCCTGCGCCCACAGGCTGACGTAGAGCCGCTGTTTTTTTTCATCCAGCCGGCACGCATAGGGAAACGGCGCCTCGGGGCTCTGCGGGTCGTTCGCCGCCTCGGCGCGTTTCGTGATCGCCGCCTCGTCCTCGCTCTGCGCCTTGGCTCCGGGCTGCTCCTTGATCCGCGCGGGTTGGGTTTCACCCCCGGGTCCAACGGCGATATCCATGACATTGATACTGGCGGCCAAATCAACCTTGGTCACGCGTTGCCCCAGGACGTTTGCCACGTAGAGGGAGCGGGCGTCACCGGTGAGCGCGAGGCCCGCCGGGATGCCGCGCTCCTTCACGCTGCGCAACGGGAGCCTCTGCTCCGCCCCGAGGCGGCCGGATGACGCATCGAAGTCGAAGACGCGCACGACTTCAAAGCCGGCGCCACTGGCGAACAACTTCGCGCCGTCGCGGGCAAACTCCAGCCCGTAGAAAGCCTCGTCGACTTTCGCCTCGGCAACGACCCGCGCGGCGGAGATCTCCACGACGCGCACCTCGTGCCGGCCATGTCCACTGTGCAGCACCGCGGCGAAACGCCCGCCGGGATGCACGGCGATGTTCACGGGAAAGTCGCCGAGATCCACCTGCGTGCCCGCCGGCCGCAGCGACCACATGTTGGGCAGCAGCACGGAACCGTCCGGCTGGCGTCCGGGCCACGAGGGAGAATGCGGGT
>JBIJCX010000463.1:0-5806 GCA_044344465.1 Opitutaceae bacterium | reverse complement strand
GAGTCGGTGCGCCTCGATACGGGCACGATCCACATTGAGCCGGAGGTTTCGAAGGTTCGCATGAAGCGGCTGGTCACAATCCATCCGAATCTTGCGGCCTGGCTCCGGGCCTACCCGCTGAAGGCGTTTCCGATCGTGCCGGTCAACATCCCGAATACCCGTCGCCGTGTTTTCGCCAAGTTCGGCCTCACTCACGACGTGCTCCGGCACACCTTTATTTCGATGCACGTCGGAAAATACCGCTCCATGGGCGAGGCGGCTCTCCAGGCCGGAAACTCCGAGGCCATCATTCGAAAGCACTACCTCGACCTTAAAACGCCGGCTGAGGCGGAGGAATTCTTCAGTATTTTGCCAAAACACCGGTGCGATCCTCGATCCGCATCCTCCGGCGTGACGATCGCGGTCGCCGCATAGATGTGCCCAAAGCCTCCAATGGTGCGGTTTAGGGGGCATTCGATTGGCGTCGCGGGCCCAGGGCGCTCCCAGCGACACGTAGCCCCCGATACGTGGTGCCTCGGGCGCCCGTTGACGTGGACGCAGGCGTATGCACCTGACCACCGATAGTTCACTCACCACCAGCCAACTCATCGATATCGTCGGTCTTCGGACCTGCGGTATTTTTCCCGTCGGCAAGGAGCCGTCGATTCGGACCCTGCGCCAATGGACGAAGCTGCGCCGCATCCCCCACCACAAGGTTGGCCATTTCGTCTACTTCGACGCCACCGAGGTCGCGATTCACATCCGCACGAAGCTCAAGGTTCCCGCGCGCGGTTGATCGGCCGCGGGCTTTGCCTTCGCACCGGACGCCGCTCAATTCGCGGATAGGTCGCGAGGGATCGGCGTCGAGGCGGCCAACGCACGCGAACGGACCTCATCGATGAAGATCGTGATCGAACGCAGCTCCGCCAATGCGAGCTGCGCCGCACCGGGCGACCATTGCTGCCACGAATGTCGCTCGCGCGCGAGCGACCGCCCTACGGCCCTCAGCTCACGCATCAGCCTGAAAGCGGCGACCGACGAAGCGGCGGATCGAGTCGGAGCCAGGCCACGGCGTGCCGCGACGTGCAACCGCACCCGGCTCCGAAGTGCCGAGGTCGAAAGGCGCTCCGTTTCTGCCACGACCAGCCATCGTTCGATTTCTGCATGATCGGAAAATGCGAGCCCGACCTCACAATGGTGAGTCCAACTCAGAGCGTCATGGCGACATGACACGGGGATGCGTGTGCAAACCATCTTGGCGTTGCGGAGCGTGCCGGCGTCGAGACCAGCCGCTTCCGCGCATTCGGTGATGAGCCCACGGCCCCGCCCGCCACCGTGGGCGAGCGCGTCACCCAACCACGCGGTCAACGTCTGCCGGGCACCGGTGGTGGTGCGGGCCAAGTTGGCGACATGGGCGACGAGTTGCCGCCAATCCTCGTTTTCCATTCGTGGTGCCAGGGCCAGACCCAAGCGAGTGGCACGGGTGATCCCGGCGAACGGCAGTGCCGCGAGGAGTTGCTCGACCTCAGTTTGCATCCGGATGCTGCATGGCCCGCGGAGGCAGGCCGAGCCTTCGCTGAAGTTTCAAAACGTGCTGCCGGAATCCCTCCGGCGTGAGCCCATGCTTTCGCGCGTAGTCACGGAGGCTTGTGAGATCGAATTCCGCGACACCCGTCGCATAAATCAGGACATCGACGGCGAGATCGCGATTCTGCGCCCCAGCGAGCTCATAGACAAGATCGCGGACGGCACGCAGCGCGGCGCCCGGTTCATCGTGCATTTCAACGGCCAGCGCGCTGCGCAATTCCTCGATCAGCCCGTTTTCCGTGCAGTCCCTGATCACATCGGCGACGGTATCGCACGGCGCCCCGCCGGGTGGAACGCGGCGGCCGGCGCACCAGTCGGCGCTAACGGACTCAGGGAATCGATGAATACTGGGCATGATTTTCTGAGCACAAGTATGGGCCGACAGATGCGATCGGGTGAAGCCGTAGCGGTGAACACGCCAGCTGACCGGTGTTCTCCAGTTTCCCTTGACGTGATAAAATCGACTTGAAAAACGGCGCCCCCGATGGGCCAGAGACACTGAGCTTGCCAGCGCTGCTATAATTGCCGCCGAAGAAACCTACCGACGACGCACAAAATGAAACCCCGCCCAGCCGAGCCCTATTGGCCAAAAGTCCTCACCGATTGGTGTGTGACTCAGGCTTTGGGCAAAGCCGGATGGCCACAGCGGCTCGGCGGCCACGGTGAACTGCAGGCCGCCTTCGTCTCCGAGGTGAGCTGGTATTTGCGGTTTCGCGCCCTCCACCTGCGCGAGTTGGAGGCGGAAAACCTCGTCCTCACCACAATCGAGTCGGTCTATGCCGAAGCGGGTGGCAGTTCCTATTTCGCCGCCAAACAGAACATGGAGGCCGCCCAGTCAGAGTTTTTGTCGGCACTCGGCCGCAGCACTCGCAATAGCATCGGGGTGCTCCAGATCGTCGGAGAATCCAAGCGACTCCATGAGCGGATGCATTTACGAGCGCAGAACCTCGACGCTTGCCGGCGCCCGCTCGCGACCATCGCCCGCAATGCCGCGCATCAAGCGGCAATGGCATATTGGCGCCAGGTCTCATCCTGCCGCCTCCCCGAAGGATTTTTTGCGCATGCGCCAGAGGCCGGTGCTATCGCCGCGATGCGCGGACGGTTCGATATCTGGTGGGCCTTGTTTCTCCATTCACTGCGGGGCGTCCTCCGTGAGACCAATCCATCGTATGCCCGATTGCTTCAGGCCCTGCCGCCACTCCGAGCTGACGCAGCGAGGCCCGGACAGAAATTTGTTCTCACCGCTCTCGTCCAGCAGTGGCGGGCGGCGAACGCCGCACGGTTTGGATTGTTGAAAGACATTCATTTTCCCGTCGTGGAGCAGCGGGCATTCGTGAAGCACCGCCAAGTGCAGGACTGGTTCGGTCATCACGCGCCCGGCTACAATCACGAGGCAGCCACTGCGGCGCTCTACGCCGCGCTCGGACGGACGCCGCCTGCGCAACAGCAGGCCTATTGGAACAATTGATCGAAAATTCGGCGGCTGGATTGAGGCCGACATCGATAGCACACCGTAAATTTTACGGACGAGGCTTGAACCTTGCCCCGGTGTTGGAGCAACAACCGGAGCAACGCGTATTCTTTCACCGTGAGGTGAACCTCCTTGCCTGCGCGCGTCACGTTTCACTTGGCAAAGTCGCAGGCAGAGGCCGCCGGCCCGCGCGGCGTCACCACGTTGGAATTTCTGAAAGAGGCGATCGCAAATTGTCGGAGGCAGACCGGGGCCGCGGTCGGCGACGGCAAAAAACACCCGGGCGCGGGCGAGGTCGACGCCAGCTAAAGCTTTTGAGGTGCGCGAAATACTTATTTGCGCGGGGCTGCGGCGGGAGAGTTGCGCTGCAGCCATTGCGCCAGCCAGCTCTCTTCGACCACGCCGCTGTGGGCAACGGGGGTGTGCGCGGCGTCGAAGAAATAGGTGCGGGGGAGTTCGCCGGTCCAGGTGCGGTCGACGGAGTAGCGAAGACGCTCAGCCGAATCGTCGTCGAATTGCCAGAGTGCGATGCGACCGAGGCGGTAGTTGGCAAGGAAGCGAAGCACTTGCGGGCGCATTTCCGGAGGGTCGGCGGCAACTAGGATGATTTGGATGTGCGGGTGTTTCCGATGCACCTCCGTGATGAGCATCGTCTCTTCGCGGCACGGTTCGCAGGTGACGGACCAGAGGGCGAGGATGAAGGGGCGGCCGGCGTGGGCTTGCTTGATGGCCGCGAGGCTGCCGGCGCCGAAGGGACGGATTTCGAGGGGCGCGGGGGCGGTGGCAGCGGTGGCGAGGAACGCGGATGCGGCGAGCGCGAGGAGCGAGAAGAGGCGGCGGGGCGCGGTCATTCGGGGATGAGGGTGACGGTGCGGGAAGCGGCTTGCGTGTTCCAGAACACGTAGAACCGATCGCCGGAGGTGAGCACGCGGGGGTGGTCGGACGCGGCGGGCGTCGAGGCGAGTTCGACCTCGCGCCAGTGGTCGCCGCCATCGGAGGAGAGTTGGGCGCGGAGGCGGGTTTTCTCGCCGTCGAATTCTTTCCACGCGATGGCGACGCGTTCGCCGATGACGGCGAGGTCGGCGTGCGCGGCGGTGTCGCCGCCTATGCGGCGGCGGGCTTCGATGCCGTCGGCGAGGACGCGGCTGTAGAAAACGCCTTGGTTTTGCGGGGCGGCGCTGAACCAGACGGCGTGCAGGCGTTGGCGCGCATCTTCGGCGATGGCGGGGCCGTGGTGCGGGCAGGCGTCGATTTTCCAGTCTTCGAACGACACGCGGCGCACGGGGCCGGCTTGGCCGGAGGGGGCGATGCGGGCGAGGGCGTGGTCGCGGATGTTGGGCGCGAAGATGTGGCGCCAGAGGGCGGTGACGCTGCCGTCGGCGTGGGGGACGAGGGCGATGCGGCAGCACTCGCAACTGTGGTCGGCAAGTTTGGTGTCGTCGCGGAACGTGGCGCCGCGGTCGTCGGAGAGCGCGTAGTAAATCGCGGCGCCGCGGTAAGGCGGAGCCTTCGCGGTGACGGCGGCGACGAGGTCGCGTTTGTCGATCCACGCGACGACGACCTGGCCGCGGGCGGTGACAGCGAGGGCGTCGAAGCGGTGGGTGATCTCCTGGCGGTCGCGGTGGA
Source organism: Opitutaceae bacterium (assembly GCA_044344465.1). Lineage (GTDB taxonomy): Bacteria > Verrucomicrobiota > Verrucomicrobiia > Opitutales > Opitutaceae > ER46. Next base: position 1,143 of record JBIJCX010000463.1, on the reverse strand, counting down.
CGACGAACGGCGCGGAGAATGTGCGTCCGCCGTCGAGGGAGCGGGCGAACTTGATCTCGCCGGTGTATGGTTTCGCGAGCGGCTTGGTCCAGGTGACGTAGATTTCGCCGGCGGGGCCGAGCGCGATTTTTGGGCGGGCGTCGCCGCCGGTGTCGGTGGGCTCGGGCGCGGGGGTGACGAGCACGGGGTTGAGCCAGGTGCGGCCGCGGTCCTCGGAGCGGCTGACGGCGATGTGTCCGCTCACTTTGTGGACGGCCCAGAGCACGCCCTTGGTGTCGAAGGCGGCCTGGGCGACGAGTTCGCTTTGCGCGGCGCGGTCGCCGCCCTTTTCGGATTTGCCGCCGTGGGCGTGAGCCGGGGCGGGCGGCTCCGCCGCGCCGCGAGAGGCGGGCGCGAGGAGCGCGAGGGCGAGCGAGAGGAAGAGTGAGCGGCGCATGGCGAAGGGTTTTACCAGCGGAGTTCGACGCCGCCGTAGAAGGCTCGGGGGAGGCCGGGAGTGAACACGGGCGTATTGGACGAGACGGAGGCGGTGTCGGCAAACCGTTTGTCGGCGGCGTTCATCACGCGGGCGAAGAGTCCGAGGTGTTTCGTGACGGAGTAGCTGGCGCGGACATTGAGGAGATCGTGGCCCGGATACTTGCCAAAGGTCGGGGAGTTGCTCGCCTCGAGCCAGTAGTCGCCGATGCGGACCCATTCAAGTTGCAGGAGCGCGATCGGGAGGGGGCGCCAAGTGAGGCGGGTGTTGGTCATGACGCGCGGGGCGGTTTCCATTTCCTTGCCGCTAAGGCTGCCGGTGGCGGTGACCCAATCGGCGTAGCGGTGGCGCGCGTAGGAGAGCGCGGAGTCGAGACGGAGTTGAGCGCCGAGCCGGACGCCGAGGCCGGCTTCGAGACCGCGGTGCTCGGTGCGACCGGCGTTGACGTTGGTGCTGATGTTGGTCGCGAGGTCGCGCTGGCTCACGAGATCGTCTTTCTTGGTGAGATCGTAGGCAACGAAGTTGTAGTTGAGCGGGCCGACGTCGCCGCGGAGGCCGAGCTCGATTTGCTGGGCGCGGATGGGTTTGAGGGCGAGGGCGAGGCGGGCGCGGTTGAGGGCGTTGGCGGTATTGGTGTCGTTGCCGGCACGGTAGAGCTGGCCCTCGGA
>JBIJCX010000150.1:0-18947 GCA_044344465.1 Opitutaceae bacterium | reverse complement strand
GACCAATAGGCCCCGCCGCCCAGTTCCGTGCGGACCCGGTCCGGGCGGTCGAGGGCGTGAATGACCACGTGTTTGCGGCCGAGCCGGACGGCGTGGTCGAGCCAGTGGGCGGCCAGCGATTGCGGGCCGACCGGCCAGAGCACGGCGGGATCCGGGCGGCGGGCGAGAGTCGCGAGCGCCGCGAAATCGGGCGCGAGGAGGATGAGCGGTTCGGTTTTCAAAATGCTCCTTTCCCGAACAGCACCGCGGGGACGGTCTGCACGAGGAGTTTAAGATCGAGCCACACGCTCGAAGACTGGATGTAGGCGACGTCGAGCCGCACCTGGCCGGCGAAGTCGATCGTGCTGCGGCCGCCGACCTGCCACAGGCAGGTGAGGCCGGGCTGCGCGAGCAGCCGCTGCCGATCTTCCGGCGAGTAGAGCGCGACTTCCTTCGGCACGGGCGGCCGCGGACCCACGAGCGACATGTCGCCGCGCAGCACGTTCCAGAACTGCGGCAGCTCGTCGATGGAGTACTTGCGGATGAAACGGCCGACCCGGGTGACGCGCGGATCGTTCTTCATCTTGAAGGTCACGCCGCCCTGCATCTCGTTTTGGCGGGCGAGCTGGGCCTTCAGCTGGTCGGCATTCACGACCATCGAGCGGAATTTCCACATTCCGAAGAGCCGGCCGCGAAAACCCACGCGTTGCTGGCGGAAGAAGATGCCGCCGCGGTCCTCGAGTTTGATGGCCAACGCCGTGGTGGCGAACACGGGTGCGAGCGCGAGCAACGCCGCGGCCGAGGCCACGATGTCGAGGGCGCGTTTCACCCAGCGGGCGCTGTGCACCGTCACGCTCCACAGTGCGCGCTTGCACCGGTGGCGGCCGTTGCGCCGGGCGCGGCCGAACGGGGTGCCCGCATCGTGCCAGTAGTCAATCAGGTCGCGGTTATTCATGTTGTGCCGTCACCGCCTCACGGGACGCCTCCGCTGGCTCGGGTTGGATCCGGCGCTCCGGCGTTCCGTTGCAGTATACCTCCGCCTGCACCCGTTGGAACAGGCGCTCGAGGTTGCCGATGTAGCGGTCGAAGTCGTAGCGCTCCGTCACCAGGGTGAGCCCGGCCTCGCCCCAGCGGCGGGCCTTCGCCTTGTCCTGGAGAAGATCGTCGATCGCGCCGGCATACGCGGCGGTGTCGCTCCACGGCACGAGCCGGCCGTTGTGGCCGTCGATCAGCCAGTCGCTGATGCCGCCGGCATCGAATGCGATCACCGGCAGCGCGTGCCGCATCACCTCGAGGCCGATGGTCGCGATCGGTTCGGGCCAGACCGAGGAAATCAGGACGGCCGAGGCATCGCGATAGTACGCATTGAGCTCGGCCTGCGGCACGAAACCCGCGAATTTCACGCGGTCCGCGAGGCCGAGTTTGCGCGTGAGCTTCTCGCAGTCGGCCCGGCTGTTGCCGTCGCCGAGGATCACGAGTTCAAACTTGCTCTTCACCTGGGCGAGCGAGCGCAGCAGCACGTCGACGCCCTTCCCGCGGATGATCTGGCCCGCGTAGACGAGCAGGTTGCGCTCGGAGAAGGTCGAACGGACGGCGTCCGCCGCACGCGGCACGGGCGGGAACGTCTCGATCCGCGCCGGATCGAAGCCGTTGATCTCGAGCTCGCGCCGCATGTATTCGGTGACGACGAGGAACCGGTGAAACCGGCGGTTCAGTTCCATCTCCCGGCGTTTGTCGGTGTAGCTGACCAGCTTGAAGGGCAGGGGGCCCTCGCGGTCGCGCTTGATCGTGGCGAGGCAGGGAAACACGCAGAACGCGGATGCCTTGCGGGTGCAGACTTCGCGGGTGAAGACGTTGTAGCGGTAACTACGGAGGCAATAGATGTCGTGGTCGTGGACCATGCGGATCAGCGGCAGGCCGCTGGTGCCCATCGCGTCGAGCGTCGGGAGATGGTCCCACTTGTGCACGTAGACGACGTCGGGGGCGAATTGGGCGCGCACGGACGCCAGATCGTCGTTCTCGAGGAACCACACGTTGTCCCCAAAGGTTTTCGTCCAGCCCTCCTCGCCGCGGCCGGTGGGGCGCTGGGTCCAGAGGCCCACGGTGTGGCCGCGGCGCCGCATTTCCGTCGCGGTGATCAGCACGTTGGCTTCGGCGCCGCCCAGGCTGCCGAACGCCTGGTGGACGTAGAGAAGTTTCAGGGGGGACGGTAAACAATCCGTGTTCTTGGTCGTATAGGGTGTCATTTATGAATCCCCCCGACTATCGGCGCGAAGGCGCCACCGTTAACCTCGCGCTGACAATAAATCTTCTGGACGCGGTCGCCGCGAAGGAAGTCAAGACCCGGCTGCTCGGCCTGCCCGTCGATGGGATCACCCGCGTCGTGATCGATCTCGGCCCGGTGGAGTTCATCGACAGCTCGGGGGTCGGGGCGCTGCTGGCGCTGTGCAAGCGGCTGCCCGCCGGGGCCGTCGTGCAGCTGACGCGGGTGCAGGCGGAGGTCCGCACCGTGCTCGAACTCCTGCGGCTCCACCGTGTGTTCGAGATCACCCCTTGATCCGCCGGTGAGCGGGCAACGTTACTTTCTCGAGTCGGAGCCGGCGCTCGCCGCCACGCTCGACGGTTTTCTGGCGCGGCTGGCGGCGGACCTGGACGCCCAACCGTTCAGCGGTGGCGTCGCTGCGCTCGTGCTCGGCGGCGGTTATGGCCGTGGCGAGGGCGGCGTCTTTCGCGCCACCGAACCGGGTCGCGCGCAGCTCTACAATGATCTCGAGTTCTTTGTCTTTGTGCGGGATCGGGCGGCCGCGGCCCCGCTGGGGCAGTGGTGTCACCACTGGGAGCGGGCGGGAACCGCCGAGCTCGGCATCGACGTGGAGTTCAAGGTGCTGCCCGCCGCCGTCGTCGCGACCGCGGAGCCCACGATGTTTTATTTCGATCTGCGGCAGGGCCACCGGCTGGTCTGGGGCGACGGTGAATTGCTCGTGCACGCCCCGGTGGCGTGGCGCGACCCGGCGCGACTCCCCTTGAGCGAGCCGGTTCGGCTGCTCTTCAATCGGGGCAGCGGGCTGCTCTTCGCGCGCTGGCGGCTGGAGGAGCAGCCGGAGGATCCGGACGGCTTCGTCGAGCGCAACCATGCCAAGGTGCGGTTGGCGCTGGCGGACGCCGTCCTGGCTGCGGCGGGCCGGCATGACGGTTCCTGCCTGGAACGCGCGCGGCGGCTCGCGGCGGACGATTTCCCGCAGCCGCCCCGGTTCGCGTCTCTGCGAACGTGGCACGCCCGCGGCGTGGAATTCAAATTGCGGCCGCGGCACGTTCGTCCGGGCACGGTCGCCCTGGCCGAGGAGAATCGCGCGCTGACCGCCGCCTGGCTCGACACCTTTCTGTGGCTCGAATCCCGCCGGCTCGGGGCGGACTTTCCGGGTGCGGCCGCCTATCTCGGCCGTAATGGCCGCCTCTTTCCCGGCTCCTCGTGCGTATCCAATTTTCTCCGCCATGCCCGTGATCGGGCGCGGCGGGGGGCGGCGTTGCCCGGCTGGCTGGACTACCCGCGCGGGGCCCTGCAGCGCGCGCTGGTCGCGGCGCACAGCCCCGAACTCGGCGAGGCCGAGGCGGCGGGATGCATCGGTGAGCGGCGCGCATCCTGGCGGGCCGGCTATCGTCGCTGGTGGGGTTGCTACAATTGACGCCGCACCGGGCGACAATTGGACCGGCGGTTCAGTAATCCAGCGAGTAGGAACTCGTGACCTGGCGGCCGAGGCTGAAGTAGCCGCTGCCCTCGACGTAGATGTCATCGAGGACGTTCTTCACCGCGAATCGCACCGTGTGCTTCAGTCGTGACCCCGTCTTCCAACCGTAGCCCGCGGCAAGATCAAGGACACCGGCCTGATCGGCCCGCAGTTTGTAGCGGAGGTTCGTGGGCGAGGGAGCCGCGTCCTGCAGGCGGTAGCTGCTCCAAGCGCGCCAGGAAGCGTTGAGGCTGAGTCCTTTTAAAAACCCGCGGGCCACCTGATAGTTGCCGCCGACGGCATAGTTCCATTCCGGCGTGCGCGGGAGTTTCCACCCTTCCCGATACGCATCGAGGCTCTTGATATATCGCGCGTCGGCCGTGCCGACGGACAACCGGACCGACAACGAATCGGTCAGCTTGCCGTTGGCGGAGAATTCATAGCCCTTCGAGCGATCGAGTCCGCCGGCGAGAAATTGGGGCTTCTCCAAGGGGGTATCGACCGTGCTGTCGAAGTCAGGGTTGGCGATCCTGATATTCTGGCGCTCGATTTGGAAGTAGGTCAGGCCGACATCAAACCGATCGTTGAGCAGCTGGGTGCGGACGCCGAATTCGAAGCCTTCGCCGCGCTCGTTCGGCATCGGCAGTCCGGTGTGCGTGTAGATATCGCCCTTCGGGTTGAACGACGTGGAAAAGCTGCCGTATAGAACCGTCTTCGCGACGGGGTAGTAGTTGAGACCAAAATTGTAGGTGAAGTCGTCAACCTTGGTCTCCGACCGGCCGGTGACGGTGACTTTGTCCGGGCTGAGGCGGTTGACGTTCGTGGTCTCGGCGGTGTCGTAGCGACCACCGGCCATGAGGAGGAGCTTGTCGTTGAGGAATCGCGCGCGGTGCATGAGGAACACGCCCGTGATGTCGAATTCCTGCGTGCGGTTTTCCGCGAGCCAGGTGTAATACTGCGGTGTCCCGCGGTAGCTGATCGCGGTGTTGAATTTCGGGATCGGATCGGTGCGGGGACCGTGGAGCGACCCGGCGTCGTTGGCGTAGTTGGGCCTGGTGCCGGTGTAGGTGACCGTATAAACATCGGTGGCGTTGCCGCGGGCGGCGCGTTCCGAAACGTAGCCTTGGATCAGGTTCGAGTAGTCGAAGGTGAGCAGGGTCGAGTGCTTCACCTTCCCGGTTTGGAAGTTCGCGGTGAGATCGGCCTGCAGGTTCTTCACATCGGCCGGGAGCTGCCGCCAGAACGGAGCCGGGACGGTGCCCCAGCGCGTGAACTGCCGGGTGGTCGGATTGACGAGGATCGTGGAGCCGCCGAAAGCGGTGTAGTCGTAGTCCTGCGTGGTCTTTGAATCGTTGTAGGCCACCCGCAGGGCGAGATCGCGCGAGAACTGGTGCGTCAGAGTCGCGTTGAGGGTGTCGATCGTCCGGTCGCTGTAAGTCGTCGGGCCAAGGGTGTTCACCCAGCCGTATTGCTGCATGAAATCGTAGGCATATTCACCGACGATTTTGTTGGTGGTGCCGTCGCTCGGGTCGCGGCCGTCAATTTGCACGTCGGTCACCGGACGCCCGCGGTTGTTGCGGCGGAACATGGCCTCGTATTCCACGGTGAGCTCGGTCTGGCTGCCGATTCGTTGCAGCAGCACCGCGCCATAGTTGCGCGTGCGTTCAAACGTGAACATCTGGTCGAACTTCCGCTCCGCATAGGAGCCCGCCAGGAGCAGCGCTGTATGGCTTCCGAGGGCCAGATTGTGCTCCAGCTGCCCGCGCCGGGACTCGTTTTCGCCGACTTCGAGCAGCAACTTGCCGAAGTTCCTCCCGAACGCCGGTCGCTTCGAGATGTAGTTGACCACGCCACCGGGTTCGCCGCGGCCGTAGATGGCGGCATAGGGCCCCTTGATCACCTCCACCCGCGAGACGAGTGTCTTGTCGATCACGCCGTTGCGGTAAAATCCATTGCGCAGCTGGTAGTATTGGGAGAACCCACGGACCGACTGACCGGAGCCCGCGCCCGTGTAGGATTCCATTTGGGAAACGTTGCCGACCTGCGAAAGGACTTCGCCGAGATCGCTGATGATGAAATCATCCATCATCTTCGTCGTGACGACCTCAAGGGAGAACGGCAGCTCCCGGACCGGGACCGCCACCCGAGTGCCGCCCGACGACTGGTTGACCGTCCAGAGGCCGGTTTCGCTGGCGGCGCGGACCTCGAACGGATTGAGCGCGATCACGTCTTCCGCCGCGTTTCCCTGCGCGGAGAGCGGCGGAGTGGCGGCGAAGGCAAATGTAACGAGAGTGCTGAGCGCCGTGGAGAGCCAGGTCTTCCGCGGGGTCGTTGATTGGTCTTTCATCGGTAAAGGGGGATTGGGTGTTGGTGTTGAGTCGGGGTGTTTGACCTCGGCGCCGACGCGAGTGGCGGGAGGAGACGGTTTGCGCAAGATGCCGAACGCTTTGCCGTTGCTAACCGGGACGGCCGCGAAGGGGGTGTCCGCGAGCATCCGGTCCAAGGCTTGCCGGGCCGTGAGGCGTCCCTGCACGGCGCGCGTCGTGGCGGATTCCGGCACATCGGTGGAAATCAACACCTCCACGTTGCCTTGTTGCGCGGCAAGTTTCAGCGTCTGGTGCGCCGGACCCGCGGGAATGGCGAAGTCCGCCGGCTCCGTGGCGGCGCAAAAACATCCCAGCACCGCGTGCAGCAGCACGAGGAGCGGCCGCCGGAGAGAAGGCGCGCGACGCCTGAACAACATCACTTGACGGAGGAGATAACTTTGTCAGGCGCACGCGGAGGGGTGAATGCCCTCCAAGACACCTGGAAGATCATGAATGACTAAAGGGAAATGCGAGTGCGGTGAATTTGATGGGTCATTGCGGAGAGAGAAGAGCGGTGGCGGCGCGGCTCGGGTCGTGGGTCCGATTCGCTCGTTTCGACCCGAGTGGGTGTGGCGCGGCGGCGCTCAGCGCGAGCGGTGCAGCACGATTTTCGACGTGCCCTGGCGCTCGACCTGGATGCCGTGCGTCACCGTGAGCAACTCCAGGAAACTGTCGAGATTCGTCAACCGGAGCGAACCGGTGATCGGGAGGTGGGTGAGTTCCTCGTCGGCGATTACCAACTGGGTGTGATGGCGGCGGTTGAACTCGAGGATGACTTCTGAAAGCGGCAGCGCGCGGAAGTCGACGAGGTCGTTTTTCCACGCGAGCTTCTGCGCCACGACCTGCGGGGTGTATGCTTCGACGATCCAGGGCGACGCCGGAGCGTCGGTCGCGACGACCACCCCGTGTCCGGCATCGAGCGTCCGCGCGGCCGCCGCCGGCGGTGCGTTGGGGGCGGGGTTGGCCGCCGGCGGTGGCTCGACGCGCACGCGCCCTTTGGTGACGAGCACTTCGAGGCGATTCGCCGTGAGGGAGAGGTTGAATTCCGTGCCGACTGCGGTGACGGCGACTCCGCCCACGCGCACCACGAACGGCCGCGCCTTGTCCTCGGCAACTTGGAAATAGGCCTCGCCCGAGACGAGATCGAGCACGCGGCGCCTGGGCTCGAAACGCACGGCCACTTGGGCGCCGCGGTTCAGCTCGACGACCGAGCCGTCCTCCAGCGCGTGCCGCTCGGAGGATGGCGCCGCTTCGCCGGCAGCGAGGCGCACGGGCAGCGCGGAGGGCGCGGCCGGCCGCTCCCGCCAAAGGGTGAAACCGATGGCGATCAGCGCCGCCATTCCGCCAACCCAAGCCAGCATCCGTCCGCGACGGAACCGGTGGCGCGACACGGCGAGCAGGTCGGGATTCGGCTCGAGGGCGTGCAAGGGCCGCCACTCGACCATCACGTCCATCCGCTTGTAAAAGGCCTGGAGCTTGGCGTAGGCCTCGGCGTGCCGCGGGTCCGCTGACAGCCACTCGAAGAACTCGTCCTGTTCCCCGGCCGTGAAGCCTGCGTCCCGTCGCACGATCCATTCCGCGGCTTGCTGGCGGATCCGTTCGCCTCGCGGGGCGTCGGGGGATGCTTCGTCCGGGTTCATGTCAATCCTCTCCCGCGGATTTTTCCCACGTAGTCCGCGCATTTGTTGAGTCCGATGGCCAGCTGGGCGTTCACCGTGCGGGCGGAGATGTCGAGTTTCCGCGCGATGTCGGCCTGGGACAGGCCGTAGACTTTCCGCAGCGTGAAAATCTGCCGGCAGCGGTCCGGCAGGGACTGGATCGCCCTGGTCAGGATTTCCATCTCTTCGTATTGGGCGACGTTTTCGCGCACGTTGGAGTCTTCGTCCAGCAGATCGCCCACGTCGAGCGGCTCGGCCACATGCTCGCCGCGCACCTTCGCGCTGCGGGCGGCGTTGAGCGCGAGGTTGCGCGCGGTCGCGAACAGGAACGCCTTGGGCGCATTAATCGGATCGGTCCGCTGGATCAGCAACACCCGCAGATAGGCCTCCTGGATGATGTCGTTCACCGACACGTTTGAGCCAAAGCGGCTTTGCAGCCAGGCGCGGAGCAGCGGTTCGTGCACGAGCAGGTTTTCGGCGAACCAGCGTCCTTCTTCGGTGGTTTCAGGTGGCATTTCCGAGGCAGATAATGGCGGTATAGGGATAAGACACCCGGAGGCGGCGATGTGACTAAGAGCTTTTTTAAAATCGTTACGGATAGGAAGCTGGGTCTTCAGGGCACAGCCGGATGGGTCAGGCTGTTGCGCGTTGCCGCGGCGGGTGACGGAAGCCGGCCGAACGAGGCCCTCAAGTTCGAAGTCTACCCGAAATGGGGGTGATGCAGGCGTGGCGGAGGCGTGCGCTCGTCACGGTTGGCCCGTGCATGCGCACGCGGTGGGGAGAACGGCCACCGGATCCGAATCCGCGCCCTACTTCAGTTCGCCGGCCATCTGCACGAGCGCATTGAGCATCTTTACGGATGTCTCGCGCTCGACGATGTTGGTGCCCGGCCAGGTCGAATACTCACCGCGCTCCAACTGATACGGCGGGGGCAGATAGCCGAGCATCGCATGGTTGAGCTGGACCATGAAGGACTTCTTGAACGGGCTGCGTTTTTTGAAGTCGAGACCGATTTCGGCATAGGTCTCGCACGGCGAAGTGCCGATGCAGATTTCGCCGATGCGCAGAACCTGCACCGGGAATTTCACGTGGTCGGTTTTCGCCGCGAGCGCCTGCACCCGGCCCGCATAGCTGAGACGCGTGGCCCAGTCCGGCGTCGTCGCCCACTTTGCGGCCAGCGGGATCGGGCCGCTGGCCAGCCGGGGCGCCTTGGCTTCGATCTCCTTGGCCCACACGAGGAGCTCCGGCTCGATCGTCCGCCACTTGATGTCCAGCTCGCGGAAACGCGCGGAGAGTTCGGCGTGGCCCTTCCAGTCGTCGATGCTCTGCAGCGCAGCCTGCGCGGCTTGGGCAACCTCGCGGCCGGCGGCGCGCGAGCGCCCGTAAGGCCCCTCCGTCTTGTCGAGAGGGTTGTAACGTTTTTGATTGGGGCCGACATCGCCGCTGGTCGCATTCGCCATCATCGCGACGAACGGCGTGCCGTCCTGCGGCGTGCCCTGCATCCGCTTCAGCTCCTCGCAGAATGCGCCAAAATAGTCAGCCGAGACGGCGCCGGACATCCCCATGCCGGCGTAGTGCATCGAATAGGCGCAGTAGGCGGAGATGAGGCGGCCCGAGGGCTCGCGCAGCGCAACGATCGACAACGCCGTGTCAGTCGGCCCGGCGGGTTCGCTGAATTCCGGCCCGGGCGCGCCCGTCTTGTGCACCTTCTCGATCTTGCCGAACGGGTTCGTCACCGTCTTGCCGTCTTTCAGCACCCAGCGCCGGTTGAGGAGCGGCTCCGGCAGGTCGACCGAACGGAAGGCGATTTCCGCGGGACGGAGGGTGTTGTTGGCACGCTGCACGCCGTCGGCAATCCGGCGGGCGAGGAAGAGCTGGTAGTCGTCGAGCTTCTGCTCGTTCATGTAGCGGCTGGTGCCAAGCGCGCTCCCCGCCGAGTGCGTGTGCGTCGCCGAGATCATGACGTTTTCCGGCGGAATGCCGGTCGCCTCCTGGATGATGCGGCGGGCCTCGAGACTCACGCTGCGGTGGAAACCGAGCAGATCGCACACGACGAGCGCCACCTTGGTTTTGCCATCGTCGAGCACGAGGCAGCGGGCGTGCAGCTCATCGTGGATATGCGTCGACGGAGCCGGCACAAACCCGCCCACCCGCAAGGCGCCGATGGGCGGGGTGATATTGCTGGTGGCCGCGCCGGCACGCAGTCGGGCGGCGGCAGGCGCGGCAGATCCACTGGCCGTGCCGAGGGCAGCGGCGATCATGAGGAGAAGCAGTTTTTTCATGGGGGGGGAGAATGACGTTTCTGCAGGTTCAACGTTGCTGGCGCGAGAGAAACTTTCTGGTAACTCACCCGCTCATGCGGGACGGGGCCACGAGGGGGCGCGAGGGCGGGAAAACGGCTGCGGGTGGGCCTTCGTTCCGCCTCAAAAGGTGAACGAATTCGTGAGGGTCCACTTCCGCGGGTCCTGGTCGCGGTAGGTGGTGGGTGCGCCGGTGCGGGGGTGCGTGTTGTTCACGATGAACGCATCCTCGTCGAGGACGTTGTCCGCCACGGGACCGGCGGCACGGCCGTCATCGGTTTCCACGCGCGAGTTCATGCGGTATTCCATGGCCTCGACGATGTTGGTGGCCGCGATGTCCTGCAGGAACTCCTCGGTCATCGGGCTGATGGCGGCGGCGATGTTCTTGAGATTGGTGCGGACGCGAGAACCCGCGAGGGTGTTCTGGACCACGTAACCGGTATCCTGCGACGCACTGACCTCAAAGGGGGAAAGGGCGACAATGGCTTCGGCGGCCGACGCGACGGCGGGCGGGGTGCTCTGGGCGGCGAGGGGCAGCGTCCCGACCAGGACCAGCAGGGCGGGAGCGCCTAACGGGCGGAACAAAGTTGTCATGGGGAGAAGGGCGGGAGAGGCCGAGACCGGCCGCCAGCCGCGCGGGATGCGGCGGCGGTGGATGGGCGGAGGATTGACGCGCGAATCGGGCGAATGCGTCCTCGAAATCAGCCCTGGCCTCGGCGGCCCGGCCCTGCTTCAGTCGGGCGACCGCCGTCTCCACGTGCCAGAGACGGTTTCAACTCCCACAGGTGCGCGCCGCCGAAAGCAAGAACCACATCCCGGAAAGCAGATATTGAATTTTGCGGCCTGCCCCGTGCAGCCTGGCATGAAACGTCGCCACCACCGGCAGCACCGGCGCAGTTGGGCGGAAACGGTGCGGGCGATCAACCGCATCGTGCGTTCCACGATGTCGCCCACACGGATTCAACGATTTCCAGACCGGAGCCACGCCTGTAAGCTTCGTCCATGGCACACTCCGAGAGAGTCTCCGTCGGTATCCTGGCGAGAGCTGAACGTGCCGATCCTTCAGTTTCCGAGCGCCACCGGCCTGGAACCCGCCAGAGCGAACAGGAAGATGCGAGCGGCCTGAAATCATACGTGTGCGACGTTCCCTTCCCATGCCGGGCCGATCGCAGGAATACGAGCTGCAGCAACCATGACACCGCCACGCCACTGAGAGTAGTTATCGCCTATGGTGATGTTCCGGCTGGACGCCAGGCGATGACCATGCTGAACCGGCTCGTCGGTAAAGAGCCCGGCGCGGTTCGTCTTTTTCCGGCGGTATGGGGATTTGCTCTGCTCGATGATCCGGAATGGCAGGAAATGGCCATGACCGACGTGGTTAACGCGCACCTTCTCATCGTGGCCACCAGCGCGCCAGAGGCGGTTCCATCCGTGTTCAGGGGCTGGGTGCGCGCAGCCTTGGCGCAGCGCGACCCTGCCAGCGCGGCCTTGATCACCGTGTTTGGTTGTCACGGGAATTGGAGTATTCTCAACCCCGGCGCCAGCAAGGCGCCGGCCGGGTTTCCGCCAACCCACCGGCCACACCGGTGAAGGATGCCGCCGCGGTGCGTCACCGAATCCCAGCTCAATCACGATTAGCAACCAAGCCATCACCGGCAGATTGGATCGAGCGACTTCAGCCCCCCGACCTGCCGCAGGGGTGCGGGTGGCCGCGGATCATCCAGGGCGATGGCGGCGGGCAGGCCGGCAGCCGCCGGCGGGTCGCGGTGCGCCGCCAAGCCTCGCGCGAAACAGGTATCGCAGACGGTCTCTCCGTCCGGTAACGTTTCGCCATGAAACGGAAGCCACGTCGTGCCCCCGGCAGTTCCATCGCGGCGGCGAAATCACCGCCACCGACGCCGGACGTAACGCGGATGCCGTCTGCCCACGATGCGGCAATAACCCCGACTCGCGCCGCCAACCGGACGGCCACCCTCCCGACCACTCGCGGCCGCAAACCGTCGCGGTCGGCCGGGCTCGTGGTCGTCGGGATCGGCGCGTCGGCCGGGGGTCTCGAAGCATTGGTGGAGTTTTTCGCCCATGTGCCGGTTGACACCGGCTTGGCCTTTGTGGTGGTGACCCATCAACAGCTCGGACATCTCAGCCTCCTGCCGGAGATCCTGGGCCGGCGCTGCCGGATTCCGGTGGCCGCAGCGGTCGGCGGCGCACGACTGCAGCGCGACCGAGTTTATGTGGGGCCCTCCGGGGCCTATGTGACCGTGCGGCATGGCCGGTTGCAGTTGACGGAGATGGCCGAGCCCGCGCTGGGAGACCTGCCCATCGACCGCTTTCTGCGCACGCTGGCGCAGGACCGGAGGGAGCGGGCCGTGTGTGTTATTCTTTCCGGTACCGGTGCCGACGGGTCGCTGGGACTGATCGCTGTCAAGGGTGAAGGGGGCATGGCAATGGTCCAGGCCGTGGCAACGGCGAAGTACGCCGGGATGCCGAGCAACGCCATCGCCACCGGAGTGGTCGACTATATTCTGCCGCCAGCCGAGATGCCGGCTCAACTCGTGGCCTACGTTCACGGACCTTATCTCCATCGCGGGCCGGCGACACCGGCGGCGCCCGACTTCCCCGCCCGGGAGCTGCAGGAGATCATGGGGCTGATTCGCGCGCGAACCCGGTATGATTTTTCGCCTTATAAGACCGCGACCATTCAACGCCGCATCGAACGCCGGATGAACGTGCAGCGAATCCGGGACCCCGCCGCTTATATTCGCCTCCTGCAGGAAGACCCCGCCGAAGTCGACCGCCTGTTCAAAGACCTTCTCATCAGTGTCACCAGTTTCTTTCGCGACCGGCCGGCGTGGGAAAGGTTGAACACGAAAGTGCTGCCGGAACTGCTCGGCGCGCTGCCCGACAACACCACGTTCCGCGTCTGGGTCCCCGGCTGTGCGACCGGCGAAGAGGTCTATTCCGTGGCGATTCTCCTCCGGGAATGCACCGCTCGGCTGCGCCGCCGCATCGACGTGCAGATCTTCGGCACCGACCTCGATTTGCGGGCCATCGAGATCGCGCGCGCCGGAATATACCCCGAAGGCATCGCGGCGGACGTGCCGGCCGAATGGCTGGAACGATACTTCACGCGCCAGGGTCACCACTATACCATCAACAAGGACATCCGGAGTCTGGCGATCTTTGCCGAGCAGAACGCGATCGGCGATCCGCCGTTCGGAAAGTTGGACTGGATCTCATGTCGCAATCTCCTCATCTATCTGAACGCGGATGCACAGCGACGGTTGTTCCGACTATTCCACTATGCGTTGAACCCGGGCGGGCTGCTTTCCCTCGGTCCGGCGGAATCGATCGACGTCCGCTCGGATTTCTTCCGGGTCCTCGATCGCACGTGGAAGTTCTTCCTCCGCCACGGAACCGCCCGCCCGCGTGACCTGCTGCAACTCCCCCCTTCGAGCGCGGCCGCCACCCGCCGCCGGCCCGGGCGGGTGCCGGCGCCCGCCGTGGAAAAGGAGAAGATTTCGCAGCTGGTGGAGCGAGTGCTGCTCAACCGCTATACTCCCGCCAGCATCCTGGTGGACCAGGGCGGCGACATCCTCTACGTTCATGGTCGCACCGGCCTATATCTCGAGCCGGCGACAGGCGGCGCGTCGCGCCTGAATATCCTGGAAATGGCGCGCGAGGGTCTGGCGACGGAGTTGAGGACGGCGATGCGTCTGGCGCACTCCAGCAACCGTGAGATCGTCTGCGAAAACCTGCGGGTGAAAGGCAACCGGGCGAACACCCACCTGAGCCTGGCGGTCGTGCGCCTGGAGGAACCGGAGCCTCTCCGCGGCCTGCTGCTGGTGGTCCTGCGCCCGGCGTCCGGCCAAAAGCAGGACCGGAAAGGCCGGGTCCGTACTGGCCGCGCGCCGATGACCGGCGCGCTGCTGGAGGCGAAAAAATCGCTGCAGGCAACGGTCGAAGCGCTGGCCAGCGCCAACGCGGAACTGAGTTCCGCCAATACCGAGCTGCAAAGCGCCAATGAGGAGATGCAGAGCAGCAACGAGGAACTGGATACCTCGCGCGAGGAGCTGCAGTCGCTCAATGAGGAACTGTCCACCGTCAACGCCGAGCAATCCGTCGCCGTCGACGAAGCCGCCCGGGCCCGGGATGACATGCAGAATCTCCTCAACAGCATCGAGGTTGCCACGATCTTCCTCGACAACGATCTGCGCGTCCGGCGCTACACCGAGGCGGCCACCAAGCTGGTGCACCTGATTCCGAGCGACGTCGGCCGGCCGCTGCTCGACCAGGCGTCGGAGCTCAGGGCCCCGCACCTGGTCGACGACTGCCGCGCTGTGCTCACGACCCTGCAACCCCGCCAGGCCGAAGTGGAGACCAAGGCCGGCGCCTGGCTGCTGATGCGGATCCTGCCTTATCGCACGACGGAAAACGCGATCGATGGCGTGGTGCTCACCTTCGTAAACATCAGCGAAGTGACCTTGGCGGAAAAGATCGGCCGGGAGGCCCGGGCGTATTTCGAGAGCATCTTCAACACCGTGCAGGAACCGCTGCTGGTGCTCGATGAGCGATTGGGCCTGGTTTCGGCGAACAAGGCGGCGCTCGCAATGTTCTGCTGGCGGCCGCGGCAGGTGGAGGGCGAGTCGATCTACGAAGTCGGCCGTGGGGAGTGGAACCAGCCGGAACTGCGCCACCTGTTGGAGAATCTTCTGCCGCGCGAAAGAACAATCGAAGGCTTTCGCTTCGAATCCGACTTCCCGTTGATCGGCCGACGAACTTTTCTCCTGAATGCCACCCGGCTCGAACGGCCGGCCGGAATGCCGGCCATGATCCTGCTGGCGCTGAGGGAAACCAAGCGCCTAACCTGAACCCGTTATGGCTTCGAAATCCATTTCGCGCCGACCGATGCCACGACTGGCGCCCACCGGGAAGAAGAGTCTGCGCCGGCGCGCGGAAGCGCGGCTGAGGGCGAAATCTCACCGTCCTCTGACCCCAGCGGCGGAAAACCTGAAGACCGTCGTGCAGGAGCTCAGGGTCCACCAGATGGAGTTGAAAATCCAGAACGAGGAGATGCGGCGCGTGCAGGTGGAGCTGGCGCAGTCCCGCGATCGCTATACCGACCTTTTTGAATTCGCCCCCGCGGGTTACGTCGCCCTCGATGGGAACGGGGTGATTCGGGAGGCCAATTTGACGGCCGCGTCGATGCTGGGCACGGATCGCGGCGAACTCCTGGGCCAACGGTTCTATCGATTCGTGACCCGGAGCTCGCAAGATGCGTTCTTCCTCCATCGGCAAAAACTTTTCGCCAGTTCCGCCCGGGAAGTCGCCGAGGTGGAGCTGCAGGGCACCGGTGCCGAACCTCTCGTGGTCGAGCTGCAGAGCATTCTGCACCGGGAAGGCCCCGGCGGACGCTTCGACTGGCGCATGGCCTTTCTCGACGTGGGGGCCCGAAAACGGGCCGAACTCGAACTGACCGCCCTTAACCTGGAGTTGCAGCGGAGCCGGCAGGCGCTGGATGATTTTTTCGAGGCCGCACCCATCGGCCTGATGTGGGTGGCGCCGAACGGGTGCATCACGCGAGTCAACGCGGCCGAACTCAAGTTGCTGGATCGACCCCTCGGGGAGGTGCTGGGTCATTCGGTGTTGGATCTGCACCACGATCGCGCGCCCGTCGAGGCGCTGCTGGACCGCCTGGCGCAGGGCGAGACCGTGAAATATCACCATCTGGCGGTGAGGTCGAAGCCGGGAACTCTCAGGCAATTGTTGGTCGATGCCAATGGTCTTTGGGCGGGCGGAAGGCTGGAGCATTCGCACTGGTTTGTCCGCGACATCACCGAGCGCCAACTGCTCGAAGGCCAGGTCCTCACGATTGCCGAACGCGAGCGGGCGCGAATTGGCCATGAATTGCACGACGACTTGTGCCAGCAACTCGTGTCCATCGAATATCAAAACGAAGCCCTGATCAACGAGTGGGCGGCGGCCGCGCCGGCGTCGGTGGCCAAGGGGCGCGAGATCTCCGCGCTCGTCCGGAGGGTCATCGAACACGCCCGCGACCTCTCCCGCGGCCTCTCGCCCAATGTGCACTTTGAGCCGGACGGAATCGTGCTCGCCCTGCAGGAGCTGGCCGAGCGCACGGAGCGGGTTTTCCAGCGCACCTGCCGGTTCGAATGTGGCACCGCGGTGCGGATTCGCGACGACGCGACAAACATGCATCTCTTCCGGATCGCACAGGAGGCGGTCGGAAATGCGGTCAAACATTCGCGGGCCGCGCGCATCGATCTTCGGTTCGAGGCCAGGGACAGAGCGGTGGTTCTCCGGGTTGACGATAATGGAATCGGCATACCAGTCCCGCTGGCACCCGGACCCGGATCCGGCCTGCGGATCATGCAGTACCGCGCGAACCTCATTGGGGCTTCGCTGGTGGTCGAACGGAGCGAGGGCGGAGGCACCTCGATCGTCTGCGCCGTTAATAACATCGTCCCGGCTCCGCCTTGACGCGCGTCGGCCAAGAAACATGAAATCCAGTCCAGACCGGGCGAAACCAGCAACGCGGAAGAAGATTCTGGTCGTCGACGATCATCCGATGACGCGCTACGGTGTCGCCCAGCGCATCCGGTCGGAGTCGAACCTGGAGGTGTGCGCCGAAGCGGACAGCGCCAACGCGGCGCTGGCCGCGGTGGAGAAATCTTCGCCCGACCTCGTGCTGGCGGATCTTTCCTTGGGCGAAAGGAGCGGCATGGAGCTGATCAAGGACCTCCATGCGCTGCACCCGAAACTGCCGGTGCTCGTATTCTCGATGCACAACGAAACCCTCTACGCCGAGCGCGCCCTGCGGGCTGGCGCCAGCGGCTACGTCATGAAGAGCGAAGGGGCGGAAAAACTGATGGAAGCCATCCGCGGGGTGCTGCGGGGGGAGATCTACTTGAGTCCGCTGATGCGGGAGCGCGCCGTGCATCGCTTTGCCAGCGGCCCGGCGGCAGCGATGGGGAGTGCTGCCGGAGCGCTCAGCGATCGTGAATTGGAGGTGTTTGAGTTGATCGGCCAGGGGCTCGGCACACGACAAATCGCCCAGCGGATACGCGTGTCGACGAGCACGGTGGAAACCCACCGCGCCCATATCAAAGAGAAGCTGGACCTGCGCAGCGCGCCGGAACTGGTGCGGGCGGCGGTGGAGTGGCTTACCGGTCGGGAAAACTAGGCGCCGCATAGTTCGCCCCGCGGCACGGGGCGTATCCATTCAATCGGGGCAGGTCTTACGAATGAAGAGAGCAACACCAATCGGTGTAGGGCTGGACCTTGGTCCATGCCTCGAAAAACGCACCGGGTTTCACTCGGTGTTTGAGGCGCGCACCAAGGTGCGGCCCTACATTTCACTGCATCGTTACGGCTGAGGCCGCAACCAAAGGTGGGCCGGCAGGTCTCTCTGCCGGCCGGCGGGCACAGGGACGTGCCCGCCCACCCCGCGTTTCCCGGCCATCGTGGATTCCGCGATAGGGGCGTAGCCATTGCGACGATAGTCAGGCCCGGGGCGTTCTGGTACGCTGCGGCACGATGAGTGCGATAACCGGATTTCGAATCGAAGAGGTGAAGCGCCAGCGTGGGCGCTCCTTCGCGGAGGCCTGCTCTGCGCTTGGACGTCGGTTGGCGAAGAGCCGGCGGCACTGGAAGGACTACGGGTGGACCGAGAAAGTGGATACGTTCGACTTTGCCCAGATTGAGCCGCCGGCGCGCCCCGTCACGGCAATCGTTCCCCTCCCAGCCGAGGGCAAATCTGGCGGGCAGCCGGAAGGGCCCGGCCGCCCGCGCTCGAACAAGATCGTGGAGCGGTTCGACGCTGGGTTGCCGGGACCAACGACCGCTCCGGCGGCATTTTGGCCGGGCTTTCCCGGCACCGAGATTGATGACGAAGATGAGCCGGCGATCGAGTTTTGGGATGATGATGGCGATCCGGCTGAGGCTCGCAGGCACGATGGCAGCATTGGTCGGCGGCGTGGTTCCCATCGGTTGGGCGTTTGACCTCACCATCTGAATGAGCATCCGGCCGGACTGGGTGTCGATGATACCGAACTGGAAAACCCCATCGCCCTGGCAGCGCTTTTTGGTGGCGCTGCTGATTATCGCGGCCGCCAGCGCGTTCCGTATCGCGTTCTTTGGCGGGTTGGACCGGGGTATCCCCTTCCTGCTCTATTATCCTGCCCGCGTGTGCGTAACTCACGGCGGAGTGCTTGCTGGCGTTGGCGGCCATCTTGGTCCCATCCGCACTGACCGTGATCTGGCCGAACTGGGCGAGCTTCAATTCCTGGGCCAGTTCCAACACTTGGACAAAGCTGGCGGTGAACAGCGGCTTGTTCTCGCGACGAAACGTGCAAAGGGTGTCGTGATCTGGGTGCGTATCGGCCGTCAGCAGACGAACGGCCACGTTATCGTGCGTCGATTGTTCGATCCGGCGCGAACCGAACACTCCGGTGGCATAGCTGTAGACAAGCAGCGCCAGCAGCATCGAGGGTGGATACTGGGCGTCGCCCGTGCCGCGGGTGTTCACTTTGACCTCGCGCAGGTCGAGCCTTTCGACGGCGTCGATGATGAAATGCACCAGGTGGTTCGCCGGCACCCAGTCGCGCAGGTCCGGCGGAAGTAACAGAGCGGTGTCACGGTCGATGTTGACGAAGCGGGTGGCCATGCCGCGCTTGCAGCAGATCGCCAGCCAACCGACGCGCGACGACGAAAAATTACGAGGTGTCCGCGAAAATGCCCCCGGGCATTTTCATTTAGCAGCCTGTCGGCACCATCGGCGTCGCATTCGCTCGCCAAAAAACGGCATGCCTAAGTCCGACAGGCTGCTAGCGGTAAAATCGAAGACTTCGGTGGCTTGCACAAGTGCCTCTCTCGCTCGTTCGGGAGCGGGTTCGAGCGCGTCAC
>JBIJCX010000462.1:0-5855 GCA_044344465.1 Opitutaceae bacterium | reverse complement strand
GGGAGCAAATATACGGCTCGACTACAAAGTCAGCCAGAACTCCCAGCTGTATTTGAACTGCTTTTACACCTACTACGATTCGATGCAGGCTCATGAAGGAGGCAACAACACTGTTTCCGGCCTCGCGCAGGTCGTCACGCTTGATGCGGCGGGAATCCCCATTCCGGCGCAGACCCAGTTTCCCTTCGGCCATCCCAGCTACCGTGCGGGTGGCTTCAACGCGGCGGGCACGCGCGTGCAAGCGTCCATCCTGCCCGGCTACACGGACCAGCGTACAGACATAGTGAACTCGACCTATCAGTTCGCGGCCGCGCCGAATACCGCCGCCACGAAGCGATATTCGTTTCAACCCGGCGGCCGGCATCGTTACGGCAATCTCGAATTGGATTGGGCGGGGATCTATCAGGAAAGCCCCAGCCAAAGCGGACAAAAGAATTTTGATCGCGACGCGATTCGCGGATACAACGTTCAAGTCCTCAACACGGCGTGGTCGCTCGAAGCACCGCGGAGCGATAATTTGGCTTATCGCCGCATCACGCAGACGGGTGGCCCCAATGTGCGGGATCCCGCCAACTGGGTGCTCGGCGGTTTGGTCAGCACGGTGGTCGAGCAGGGCACCGATATTCACGGCGGACAAGGCAACCTGAAATACAATTTCACCAGCCCGGTCCCTGCCTATATCAAGACGGGGTTCAAGTACATGAGCGAAACCCGCTATACCAATAATCCCAACAAGGCTTACGCGTATACGGGACCGCAAGGAACGTTTCTCGCGAATTTCGTCAATACTTCATTGCGGACCGGTGATACTGGTAACGATTGGCATCCCTTCGGATATATTCCGCAGTATTTGGATTTGGCCAAAATCAACGAGTATCGCGAATCCAACCCGCAATTGTTCACCGAGAATGCCGCCACCTCGCTACAGAATGCGTTGACGAACGACAAGACTGCTCGTGAGCAAGTCTATGCGGTCTATTTCATGGGGAACGTCAGCTTGGGCAGGCTGTCCGGTGGAGCGGACACGGGCCCAGTGGGGCAAGCGGACGAGCGTAAAACGCGATTACACAAACGTTCTCCCCGGAATTCACTTCAAATATGAAACCGGCGCCGACCTCCTGATGCGTGCGAGCTATTCTGCGAGTTTCGGTCGCCCGAGCTTCGGGTCGATTTATCCCGATACGCGCATCAACTACGATTCGGAGCGGATCACTCAGAACAACCCGGGGCTGAAACCGCAGGACGCGGACAATTTTGACGTCAGCATCGAGCGCTACTTCGAGCCGATCGGGGTCATTTCGGCGGGGGTGTTTTTGAAGGAAATCAAGAACTTCCTGTTCAACACCGTCGTGCAAATCCCGACGGGCAACGACAATGGCTTCGATGGGGAGTACGCGGGATGGGATTTGGCGACGCAGGGCAATGGCGGCTACGCGCGGGTGCGCGGCATCGAGTTGAATTACTCGCAACAGCTTACGTTTCTGCCGGGCATCTGGGGCGGGTTTGGCATCTTTGGGAATTACACGTGGCTGGAAACCGAGGGAAATTATGGCCGGGTGGGCGAAGCCGCGAACAGCGAACTGGTGAACTTCACTCCGCGCGTGGCCAGCGCGGGCATCTCTTACAACCGCGCCCGGTTTTATGCGCGACTCAACGGAAACTACACGGGCGCCTATCTACGGGCTTATAACGTGAACCCGTTGCTGCGCTCGTATCGCGTGCCGCGCACCATGGTCGACGCGAAGATGGGGTTCCGCTACTCGCGCGCTCTAACGTTCTTCACTGACGTCAGCAATATCTTCAACTCGAAGCAAAAGTGGCATTCCGGCGACAACCCAGCGTTCATTGCTGACCACCGCGACCATGGAGTGCGCTTCCAAGCGGGCATCAGCGGCAGCTACTAAAAGGGCGTAAAAAGCTATGAAACTAAAACAATCAGTCGGACTCCTCGGCCTCTGGCTCCCTTTGGCCCTAAACCAGATCGCGCTGGCGGCGGATGTCGTTTCCCAGCAAAGTACTGGCACTATAGAAGGTCGGGTACAAAATGAGGTGAGTGGCTTGTATCTCTATAACGCGCGCGTAGAGGCAAAGGGTACGAGTGCACGCGCGTTCACGGATGAGTCGGGCAGTTACCGCCTCACGAATGTGCCCAGCGGCCCGGTCGTGGTGGAAGTATCTTATACCGGTCTCGAGTCGCAGCAGATTCCGCTCACCGTTCCGTCCCGCCAAAGTATCCGACAGGATATCAAGCTGGCCGCGTTCGGGCAGGTGGTGGTCAAACTGACTCCTTATGAAGTGGGGGCAACTCGAGTGATGCAGCAGGAAATGATTGCGATCAACGAGCAACGGGTGGCGCCGAATATGAAAACGGTGGTCGCCATTGGAGATCTCAATGAGAACCCGGATGGTTTCCTCGGCGAGTTTTTGAAATTGGTTCCGGGCATCTCCGGGACGTCCGCTCTCAACGTGCGCGGATTTCCGTCTGAGTTTACCCAAGTGACCCTCAATGGCGCGGCCACAGCCGACGCTCAGTTGCAAGGTAACAGCCGTTCCGTGGAAACCCAATATGCGATGTCGAGTGAGAACGTGGCTCGGGTGGAAGTGACCAAGGTTCCCACGCCATCTACGGGTGCCGACACGATGGCCGGTTCGATCAATATTCTCACCAGGAGTGCCTTTGAAAGCCCGCGGCGGGTGTTCAGGTATCAGGTGAATCTCACAGGAGATCCCGCGCACCTTTCGCTGAAGAAGAAACCGATGGGTTTGAAAGAGGACCAATATTATCTGCGACCCAGTGCGAGCTTCTCCTACACTCATCCGGTCAACGAGAATTTCGGCTTTGTCATTACGGGGCTATGGTACAGCCGGTGGGCACCGGGCGATATCTGGACCCCGAGTCACAACGTGAACAGCCCCACTTTCCGATCCACCATCGCCAAGCCGGCCACGACCAACTCCAACTACACCTCTGCCGCGGATTTCTTCGAAAAGCGGGCCATCTCTTTCAGTGCAGACTGGCGGGTGAAAAAGCATTCCGTGATTTCGGGCACAATTCAGACCTACGACCAGAACAACAACAATGTGAGTTACGTCCTGCAGACCAGCACTGGTACCGTGGCGACACCGACCGTGGCGGGAGGTGTATTGGGGAGTTTCGGCGAGGATTTTACTTTCGGGGGCACCGGTCGCGGCGTGATTGGATTCAGCAACAACTTTGCGGCGACGCGCCGCGGAGGTTATCGCGGTGACTTGCGCTATCGATTCGACAATGGAGTGTGGAATGTGGACCTCCAGACTGGCCAGTCGGGGGCGCGCATGTGGCTCCGCGGGCCGGAAGCGGGTGTCGTAAACAATATCACGGCCAACAATACGGTGCCTCTTCGGGTCGATTATCACGATATCAATTCGTTGACCGGGCCCGGCGAGGTCGCGGTTTTCAACAACAACAACCAGGAAGTCGATATTCACGATCCGAGCCTCCACGATTTAACTGCCATCACCGGAGTCACCGTCATCGCCCGCGATGTCCGAGATTTCGTTTCCACGTATAAGGCCGATGTCAAACGGACATTCGGATTTCTGCCGTTTCCCGCGGCGGTAAAAATCGGCGGTGAACGCAAGCAGCAGGATCGCAATCGTCGGGGGCGTTCTGGCACCTATACCTACAATGGACCTGGCGGAAACCAGTCGCCCGCACTCTATGTGTGGCCGTACCCAGCTTTGAAATACGATCCTTCCGGCCAGGTTGCCCCCGTGCTCTCGCCCTATCCTCTGGTCGAGGCGTGGAAGGCCAACCCGGGGCTGCTGACGCAGACAGTGGCGCAGCGTGGCTCGATGGAACAATTCCGGCGCGCGAATTCGGAGCAAATCAGGGAAACGGTCGACTCTTTCTATTTTCAGGCGGAGGCGCGTTTCTTGAAAAATCGCCTGAGTATGCTCACCGGCGTTCGTTATGAAAAAACCACGGGGGAGGGCACGGGAGCGCTCAACGTCCCCGGCGAAGCGTTTGTGCACAACGCTAACGGGACCTTTGCTCTCACGCCAACCGGAGCGCGTATTCGCCGGCCGGACGCGGGCGTCGCGGGTTCGTTCGAGGATATCAATCTCACTTGGATTGAGCGCGCCGCCAAATCAAAGCGGAGCTATGACGATTTTTTTCCGAGCTTCCATCTCAACTATAACGTGACCGAGAAATTGATGGCTCGGGCGGCGTATGCGAAAACGTATGGCCGGCCAAACTTCACTTTTATCATACCGAATACGGTTATCAACGAGTCGACCGATGCGCTGGGCGAGGTCGTTGGCGGAATTTTGACCGTGCGTAACCCTGCATTGTTGCCGTGGACCGCGGACAATTTCGATCTGTCACTGGAGTATTATACGGACCAGGGCGGGATTTTTGGGGCGAGTATTTTCCGCAAGGACGTTAGAAACTTTTTCGGTTCCGTGACCCGCGATGCCACTCCCAGCGATCTCACGAATGTGGGATTGGGCGCCAATGACCTTGGATGGGACGTCCGCACCACGGAAAATGTCGGCGATGCCCGCATCGACGGCGTGGAGATTTCCGCGAAACAGGGGTTGCAGCAACTCGACGCCTGGCTTGGCGGTTGGGGACGTAGTTTTAGAGTGTTCGCAAGTATCACCAAGCTGAAGCTCAAGGGTGAACAGACGGCATCGTTCACCGGCTTTCTTCCGACCAGCGCGAACTGGGGGCTGCAATTCGCCCGCCAACGAGTCAGTGCGTCCGCGCGATGGAACTATCGGAGTCGACAGAATGAGTCAGTCATTACCAACTTGGGGGTAAACGGCTTCAACTTCGTCCCGGCATTTATTCATCTCGACGTGAATCTCAGCTATAGTCTGAGACCGAACTTGTCCGTCTTCATTAATGTCAGAAATCTTTTGGACCAAAAACAGCAGGCGTTCAAGGGAAGCGACGAACTGGCGACTTACGCGCGGGTGCGTAGTATAAGAAACAACGGCATCCCCTTCAACGTGGGGATAAGCGGCTCGTTCTAGGCCGTCTGGATGCAGAAGGTTGGGCCTACCGGAACACACCGATCACACGGAAAAGCTGAACGAACTCTCCAGCCATGAGTCAACCGCCACCGATCCCCACCCGTCGTCGTTTTCTCCGGCAAGCGTCGCATCTCGCCGCCGCCACGCTGACGGCGCCTTGGATTGCCCGCGCCGCGGTTCCCAAGAGCAAGGTGATCGAGACCAAGGTCATTTCGCAACAGCCGGAGTTTTATCATGGCTGGTCGACCGTGGCCCGCCGCCAGAATGGCGAGTTGTGGGTGACTTGGTCGGGCGGTCGCGAATTCCATGTGTGCCCGTTCGGTCAGGTGCAGGCGATGACCTCACGCGACGATGGTGCAACGTGGAGCTGGCCGCGGACGCTCCTCGACAGTGCGATCGATGATCGTGACTCCGGTGTGATCGAGACGGCGAGGGGCACATTGATCGTCACGACCTTTACTTCGCTCGCCTATGAAACGCATTTGGCGGCGAAAAGTGTGTCCGCGGTATCCACGGACCAAGGCTGGTTGCCCGCGGCCATGTCGCCGGAGCAACTCGCGAAATGGCAAGCTGCGCACTCGCGTCTGAACGACACCGAACGCAAGGCGGAACTGGGCGAGTGGTGCATTCGTTCCACTGATGGCGGTCGGACCTGGTCCCCGCGTATCCCCACCATCGTGAACAGTCCGCATGGGCCGATCCAACTCCGGGACGGACGGTTGCTCTATGCCGGAAAGCAGTTGTGGAACCAAGCCCGGAAAATCGGGGTGTGCGAATCGAAGGACGACGGTCTCACCTGGCAATGGCTGGCGGAAATCCCGGCGCGCAAGGGC
>JBIJCX010000461.1:0-5857 GCA_044344465.1 Opitutaceae bacterium | reverse complement strand
CCCCGCCACGAGCCGGTCGCAACCCGCCCTACCCATTCCGGTTCTTCAGCCACTTCCTGAACTCCCCGCCGCGCCACTTGGGCAGCTCGCGCTTGGCGGCCCAGGCCTGCAACGCCGGCACCGGAATCAATTTTGTCGGCAGGTAATCGATCACCTTGCCGCCCGCTAGCGCCGCCCGCCACGCGGTCGGTTGCGACGCCAGCAGCGCCCATGCCCCCATCGGCGGCGTGCCCGCCGCGGCCACCGCGCTCCCCTCGCGCTTGCCCTTGTCGCGCAATCGCAGCAACAGATCGGGAATTGGAATGTTCACCGGGCACACCTCGTGGCACGCCCCGCACAGGCTCGACGCCTTCGCCAAATCCGCCTTCTCGGAAAATTTCTCCCCCGCCAGCAACGGCGACAGCACCGCGCCCACCGGCCCCGGATACACGCTCCGATACGCGTGCCCGCTCGCTTGCCGGTACACGGGACACACATTGAGGCACGCGCCGCAGCGGATGCAGCGCAGGATCTCGCGGCAGTCGCTCGCCAGCACGTCGGTCCGGCCGTTGTCGACGAAGATGACGTGCATCTCCTCCGGGCCGTCCGGCTGAGCCGGCGCTTTCGGCCCGCTGATGAACTCGGTGTACACGGTCAGCTCCTGCGCCGTGCCCGAACGGCCGAGCAGGTTGAGCAACAGCGCGAGGTCGCGATCGCGTGGCACGATTTTCTCGATCCCGATGAGCGCGATGTGGCACTTCGTCGCCGCGAGACAGAACCGCGAGTTGCCCTCGTTGGTCACGATCACGATCCGGCCGCTTTCGGCGGAAACGAAATTAGCCCCGGTCAGCCCGACGTCGGCCGCGAGGTATTTATGCCGGAGAAACTGCCGCGCCCGCTGCGTGATCGTGCCCGGATCGTCGTTGTAGGCCCCGAGACCCTCGCGTTCGAAACTCGTCGCGATCTCGCGGCGGTTCTTGTGGATGATCGGCCGGACGATGTGGCTCGGATGATCATGATCGATTTGGACGATGAACTCGCCCAGGTCCGTCTCGAGCGCCTCGATGCCGCGCGCTTCCAGATAATGCGCGAGTTCGATCTCCTCGCTCACCATGGTCTTCGCCTTGACCATCTTCGTCGCCCCGCGCGCCTGCATGATGCGCAGCACCGTCGCGCACGCCGCTTCGCCCGTGGCGGCCCAATGCACCTGCGCGCCGCTGGCCTTGAGCTTCGCTTCGACGGCAGGGAGATAGGTGTCGAGGTTCTCGATCGCGTGCTGCTTGATCTCGCCGGCAATCCGCCGCAACCGGTTGGGATCGGCAAACTGATCGAACAGCAGCTTCGTCCGCTTCTCGTGCGTGCTCTTCGTGCTCTGGTAAACCGAGGCCCGCTTGTCCGCCGGCAGCGTGGTGGCGAACTGGTCGATGGGTTGGAAGCGCATGGGTGGATCGGAGTAGCGAGTAGTGAGTAGCGGGTAGCGAGCAGGCGAAGGCCGAATGTCTTGTTTGTACTACTCGCTACTCACTGCTCGCTACTCGCTACTTTATTCTTCACCGCATCGCGCAGCACCTGGGCCAGGTGTTGGGTCTTGATCGGCTGGCCCTCTTTCGCGGCGAGCCCGCCCAGGTGCATCATGCAGCTCATGTCGCCCGAGACGAACACATCGGGCTTCGCCGCGCGGACGTGCTCCAGCTTCAGTGAGCCCATCGCCGCCGAGATGTTCGGAAACGAGACCGAAAACGTGCCGCCGAAGCCGCAGCACTGTTCGCCCTCGCCAAACTCCACCACCCGCAGGCCGGCGATCGATTTGAGCAGCGCCAGCGACGCGTCGCCGCTGCCGGTGCCGCGCGAGTGACACGACCGGTGAAACGCCACCGTCGCCTCATAGCGCCCCGGCCACGTCGTCACGCCGAGGCCGTTGACAATGTAATCCGCCAGTTCCCACGTCCGCCGGCCCAGCGCCTCGACCTCGGGCAGGTCAGGCTCCTTTTCGAACTCGAGCAGCGCGCCGTGAAACATCATCGCGGCGCACGAACCGCTGGGCACGACGACCGGGTCCGTGCCGGCGAAAGTCCGCACGGTGTGGCGCACGACCTTCCGCGACGCGGCCCAGTCGCCGCCGTTGAAGGCCGGCTGGCCGCAGCAGGTCTGCGCCTCGGGAAACGCGACCTCGACGCCGAGGTGTTCCAGCACCTCGACCGTGGCCACGGCCACATCGTCGTAAAAGGCATCGCACAGGCAGGTCGCCATGAGCTGAACGCGTTTGCCTGCGATGGAAGTGCGCCCGGAGTTGAGCATGAAAAGTTGATTCAAAGGTGCGTCGCGCCCCCTCCCTTGCAATCGGAATTTCGGCAGGAGGAGTGGAAGGGCGCCGCGTATTCATGAAGACGGCCAACCCCCGGAAGCATGGCCACAAAAAGGCGCAAAAAATTGTCCGTCCGACCGGCGGGAATCCCCCGGGCGCCTATAGGCGCCGCGAGAGCTGCGATCGCCCTCCGATTTTTTGTGCCTTTTTGTGGCTAAAGTTCAGAGGCCCCTCTGCGGCGTTCTCGATCCGGCTATTCGGGTTCAATCACTTGCGTTCTTCATGAATTCGCGGTGCGGGTGAGGGCGAGGAGGGAGAGACAGAGAGAGAGAGAGAGGGAGATAATGAGTCGGCGCGCCGACAAGAATCGCCGTGACGATTCGCCGCTCGTTGGCTTCCATCCCTCCGTCTCTCCGTCTCTCCATCTCTCCCTCTCCACTTCCCCGCATGTCCTCCACCGTCTACACTGCCGCCATCGATTTGGGTGCCACCAGTGGCCGCGTCATCCTCGGCCAATGGGCCAGGAACCGGCTCACGCTCCGCGAAGTGCACCGCTTCCCCAACTCGTTCCGCACGCTCGGTGGCCACGACTACTGGGACCTCGGCACCCTCTGGCACGAGACGCAGACCGGCCTCCGTCAGGCCGCGGCCGCGCTCCCCCGCGGCGCGAAGCTCGCCTCCGTGGGCGTCGACACCTGGGGCGTCGACTACGTGCTCGTCAATGATGCCGGCCGCCTGGTGTTTCCGGTCCACGCCTACCGCGATGCCCGCACGCAGCCCGGCCTCAAGCGTCTCGGCAACACCCGCGCCGCGCTCGCCCGCATCTACGCCGCGACCGGCATCCCGAATGTTTTCTACAACACCTCGCTGCAACTCGAGGAGGTCGTCGCCGCCTGCCCCGCGATCGAGGATCTCGCCACCCGCTGCCTGTTTCTGCCCGACTATATCAACTTCCTGCTCTCTGGCCGGATGGCCAACGAGCTGACCATCGCGAGCACCTCGCAACTCCTCGACGTCCACTCCACGAACTGGTCGCGCGGCGTGCTCGATCATTTCCGCCTCCCGCCGCAGTGGTTCACGCCCCCCGTGCTTGCCGGGACGAAACTCGGCCAAGTGCGCGGCCTGCCCGAGCTGGCCGGCACCCAGGTTATCGCCGTGCCCGGCCACGACACCGCGTGCGCGTACGACGCGATGCCCGCCTCGCCCGACGGCACCGATCTCTATATCAGTTCCGGCACGTGGTCGCTCGTCGGCTTCGAAAGCGCCACACCGTTGCTCGGCGACGACGCGCTCGCGGCCCGCGTGGCCAACGAGCGGATCGGCGACGGCCGTTACCGGCCGCTCACCAACGTCGTCGGCCTGTGGCTGCTCGAAGGCACGCTGAAGGACTTCGCTTCGCGCCCCACGGACGACAAGGCGTGGGCGGCCCTGATCACGGCCGCCGAAAAACTGCCATCCTTCGCCGCTCCGACCCGTGGCCCGGCGCGTGAGCGCGGGGACGGTCTCCTCGACGTCACCGACCCCGCCTTCACGAACCCGCCCTCGATGCGGGCCGCCATCGATGGACAGTTGAAAAAGCGAAAACTCCCGGCCCCGAAAAACCTGGCCGGTTACACGCGGCTGATCTGCGAGTCACTCGGCCGCGGTCACGCCAACGCGATGCGCGCGTTCGAAAAGATGGCCGGCAAGAAATTCAGTCGCATCTTGATCGTCGGCGGCGGCTCCAAGAACCGCCTGCTCTGCCAGGCCACGGCCAATGCATCGGGTCTGCCCGTGGTGTCGTTCGCGCTCGAAGGCACGGCCGTCGGCAACATTGCGAGCCAGTTGATCGCGCTGCGTGCGGTGAAGGATCTCGCGACCTTCCGCCGGCACCTCGGGGCAAACCTGGAGCAGAAAATCTATACGCCGGCCGCGGCCCCGGTGCGATCCAGAGATTGACGGTGGGCGGGCACGTCCCGGTGCCCGCATGGGAGCGGTTCGATCCACGGTTCAGATGCGGGCGCAGGGACGCGCCCGCCCACCCGCGAATCAGCGCGCCGCGATCCCGTTGAGATACTCCTCGATGTGCGTGTAACCGCCCGGCGCGGACTTCGCCGCGTCGCTGGCGTCGCGCGGGTTCAGGCCGTGCGCCGTCTCCCACGCATCGGGCATGCCGTCGTTGTCCGTGTCGGCGGGCAACGGGCCGGACTTCAACTCGGGCCAGCTGCCGACTTCCTCCTGCGAATCGATAATCCTCCCGCGGCGCGTGCGCACCTGGTTGACGAGCCGGGCATCGACGGCGTCGCGCGCCGGTCGCGACGCCCCGACCGTGGCGAGGACGAGTTCGAGCGCTTCCTTCGCCGGGGTGGTCTTCACCGCCGGCATCGCGAAGGGCTGGCCAACCGTGCGCACCTGGCGCTTGCCCTCGAACTCGACGGCGCTGAAGAACTGCGCGTTGTCCGCCGTAAGCGCGTCGTTGCCCTCGAAAATGTTGTCGCGAATAAAATATTGGAGGTCCGACGGCTGGCCGACCGTGATGGGCGTGCGCGCCCGGCTGCTCGGGCCGGGGCGGATATAGTTGCCGACGTAGTTGACCTTGAGCACGCCCTGCGTGAGTCCCGACGCCGTACCGCCGAAATCGTAGATGACATTGTTGCGCACATCGAAGGTCGGAAACTTTCCCCCGCGGCCGTAGTTGTCGCCGAGGCGCGGGTTCCGGGCGTCGTTGTGCAGCCAGAGATTGTGGTGCCAGGAAACGGGGCCGTTGGCCCGCGCCAGCGAGCCGTAGCCATGTTTGCCCTTCTTGTGCTTGCTCTGGTTGAGCGCCTCGCCGATGAGGCACCATTGGATGGTGCAATTGCCATTCTCGCCCGCGGTCGACAGGCACTCGTCGATCGACCAGGTGGCCGAGCAGTGGTCGAGGATGCAGTCGTAGGCTCCGCCCAGAAGATCGATGCAGTCATCCTCCCGGTTGCTCACGTCGCCCAGCCGGCTGCGCAGGTAACGCACCACGACGTCGTGCGTCGCGATGCCAAACGACGCGTCGCGCAGGCACACCCCCTCGCCGGGCGCACTCTGGCCGGCGATGGTGAGGAACGGATTTCGCACGGTGATCGGCCGCCTGAGCGCGATGGTGCCCGCCACCCGGAACAGCACGATGCGCGGGCCCTCCGCTTCGCACGCCGCGCGAAAACTGCCGGGACCGGAGTCGGCAAGCGTGGTGACGAACAGGACTTTTCCGCCGCGGCCGCCCGGGGTGTTCGCGCCGGCGCCCTCGGCACCGGGAAACGCGGGGAGCTGCGCCGCTGGTGTCAGCGGCGCAAACAGCGCCAGCGCGATGTGAACGGCGAGGCCACGTAGAGATGATGTCATCATGTTCGGGACAGGAGTTTACCGAACGTCACCCTGGCCGAGAATACCGCGGAGGGGAAGAAATTCGGATTCGCGCGGTTCGTAGTCCCGCCTTCCGGCGGCGGCCGGCCGAATTCCGCCTGAAGGCGGAACTACGAACAAGGGGGGGATTCTTGAGTGGCAGGAAAACGAGATGCGCCGCTCACGGCACCAACTCGGGCTTCGCGGTCGCACCGGTCATGC
>JBIJCX010000149.1:0-19085 GCA_044344465.1 Opitutaceae bacterium | reverse complement strand
GAGCGCGGCCCGGAGCGGCGCGCAGGTCAACGTGAAGCGGGTTGGTTGTGTGGGCATGTGCCACCGCACGCCCATGATCGAAGTCGCAATGCCGGGCGCGGCGAATCGCTTCTACGCCGACCTGACACCGGCCCACGCCGGGGCCCTTCTGCAGGCCCACTTCAAGCCGCGGGGGCTGCTGCGCCGCGCGAGCAGTCTGTGGCAAAGCGCGCTCGACGGACTGCTCGTCGACACCGAGCCGCCTGCCGAGCAAGTCGCCCGCGCGGAAATGGGCGCGGGCGAACCGGGCGTAAAGGCGTTTCTCGACCGGCAGGTGCACCTGGCCACGGAGCATTTCGGTCGGATCGATCCGCTCGACCTGGATGAGTATGTCGCGCACGACGGTTTTGCCGCCCTGCGGCACGCCCTGGCCGATCTGAAGCCCGAGGCGATCATCGCCATGGTCGAGCAATCCGGATTGCGTGGCCGCGGGGGGGCGGGTTTTCCGACCGGCCAGAAATGGCGGGTCGTTCATGCCCAAGCCGGCCCGGAAAAGATTGTCATCTGCAATGGCGACGAGGGCGATCCGGGCGCGTTCATGGACCGGATGATACTCGAGTCCTTTCCCTTCCGCGTCCTCGAGGGCATGGCAATCGCGGCGCTGGCCACGGGGGCGCATGCCGGCATTTTCTACATCCGGCACGAATACCCGCTGGCCGTGAAGCGCGTGCGGGCGGCGATCGCGATGCTCGAACGCCGCGGTTGGCTCGGCGACCGGCTGCTCGGCGCGAACTACGCGTTCCGCGTCACCATCATGGAGGGCGCGGGGGCGTTCATCTGCGGCGAGGAAACCGCGCTGATCGAGTCCATCGAGGGCCGGCGTGGGATGCCGCGGCTGCGGCCGCCGTTCCCGGCCGTGTCGGGGTTGTGGAAAAAGCCCACGCTGATCAACAACGTCGAGACCTTTGCCCTGGTGCCGTGGATCCTGCGCCACGGCAGCGAGCGTTTCGCGGCCATCGGCACGGCGAAGAGCAAAGGCACGAAGGTGTTCGCGCTTGCCGGGCATGTGAGGCGCGGCGGCCTGATCGAGGTCCCGATGGGCACGACGATTCGCGAAATCGTCGAGGAGATTGGTGGTGGCGTGCGCCCCGGCCGGCGTTTCAAGGCGGTGCAGATCGGCGGCCCCTCCGGCGGCTGTGTGCCCGCGCGCCTCGCCGACACCCCGGTCGATTTCGAGTCGCTGCGCGAGGTCGGAGCCATCATGGGTTCGGGCGGGCTCGTCGTGCTCGATGACAGCACCTGCATGGTGGACATGGCGCGTTACTTTCTGCAGTTCTCCGAGGCCCAGTCGTGCGGCAAGTGCACCTTCTGCCGGGTCGGAACCAAGCGGATGCTCGACCTCCTCGATCGGCTGTGCACGGGCCAGGCGCACCGCTCCCATCTGGACGAACTCAAGCGGCTCGCCCAGCAGGTCGGTGCCGGCAGCCTGTGCGGACTCGGCAAGACCGCGCCCAACCCGGTGCTCACGACGCTCAGGTACTTCCACGACGAATACGAGGCGCACCTGCAAGGCCGCTGCCCGGCCGGCAAATGCACCAAGCTCGTCAAGTACACGATCAACGCCAGGTGCACCGGCTGCACGCTCTGCGCGCAGCAATGTCCGGTGGCTGCGATCCCGCTTACGCCTTATGCGCGGCATCACATCGATCTCGACCTCTGCACGCGTTGCGACACCTGCCGCAAGGTCTGCCCTTACAACGCCGTGGAGGTGCGATGAATCGGAATTCCCTTCTTCCCGGGCTCGACGTAGCCCTGCGCGTGAGCGCAGGGACGTTGCGTAACGCGTGCATGAACCTGTCCCGCTGCTCACGCAGCGGGCTACCCACCCGATCGGAGAATTCGGAGTGAACTCGATTTGTCTCCAGATCGATGGCCGGGCGGTCGAGGTTCCCGAGGGCCAGACCGTGCTCGGCGCGGCGCGCCAGCTCGGCCTCGAGATTCCGACCCTCTGTCATCTGGAGAAATGCGGACCGCTCACGACCTGCCTGGTCTGCCTCGTCAAGATCGACGGCCGGCTTGTGCCGTCGTGCGGCACGACGGCGAGGCCGGGCATGGTGGTGGAGAGCGAAACCGAGGAGGTGCACGCCGCGCGGCGCACGGCCCTCGAACTGCTTTTCAGCGATCACGTTGGCGACTGTCTCTCGCCGTGCAACCTGCTCTGTCCGCTGCATCTGAACATTCCCGTCATGATCCGGCAGATCGAGTCGGTCCAGTACGAGCAGGCGGCGATCACGGTGCGGCAGGCGCTGCCGCTGGCGGCGGTGCTGGGCCGGTTGTGCAATCACCCGTGTGAGAAGGGCTGTCGTCGCGGGGCGAACGACGATCCGGCGGCGATTCGGGAGCTGGAGCGTTTCGTGGCCGATCAGGATCTCGTCCACCCGACGCCCCGCCTGCCGCCGCTGGCGCCCCCGAGCGGTCGCACCGTCGCCGTCGTCGGCGCCGGCCCGACCGGCCTGGCCGCCGCGTATTTTCTCGTCCGCCAGGGGCACGCCGTGGAGCTGCTCGATCGGCATCACGAGGCCGGCGGCACGCTCCGGCATCTTTCCGAGAGCGCACTGCCGCGGGCCGTGCTCTCGGCCGAACTGGACTTGCTCCTGCGCCTCGGGGTGCGATTCCAGCCGGCCGTCGTGCTCGGACAAACGCATCGGCTCGCGGAGTTGTCGCTGCACTATGATGCGGTTGTGCTCGCGATTGGCGAGTTGGCCGAGGACGAGAAGGAGCACCTGGGCGTGCCGCTGGCCGCCACCGGGATCAAGGCCGACCCGAACACGTGCCAGACGGATTTGCCCGGGGTGTTTGCCGCCGGGGCCGCCGTCAAGCCGGTCAAGCATCTGGTGCGCGCGATGGCGGAGGGCAGGGCGGTCGCGGATTGCGTCGGGCTCTTCCTGCGCGGCGCCGCCGTGCGGCGGGCCGACAAGCCGTTCAGCAGCATCATGGGCCGGCTCGATCCGGGCGAACTGAGGATGTTTCTGCAGCACGGGAGCGACCGGGCCAAGGTGGGACCGTGCAGCGCGTGCGCCGCGGGGCTGACCCGGGTCGACGCGGAAGGGGAGGCTTCGCGTTGCCTGCATTGCGACTGCCGATCTTCGGGCAACTGCGTGCTCCAGCACTACGCCCAGATCTACGGCGCCAATGCCGACCGTTTCCGCTCGAAGCGGAAGTTGTTCGAGCAACAGCGGCAACCCGGAGGGGTGATTTTTGAGCCCGGCAAATGCATCCTGTGCGGCATCTGCGTGAAACTCACCGAGCTGGCCCGCGAGCCGCTGGGGTTGACCTTCATCGGCCGGGGCTTCGACGTTCGCATCGGTGCGCCGCTGAACCGCACGATCGAGGA
The DNA here is from genome assembly GCA_044344465.1 of Opitutaceae bacterium. Lineage (GTDB taxonomy): Bacteria > Verrucomicrobiota > Verrucomicrobiia > Opitutales > Opitutaceae > ER46. Next base: position 15,712 of record JBIJCX010000149.1, on the reverse strand, counting down.
CGGCTTGCAGAAAGTCGCCGCCGAGGCAGTCCACCACTGTCCGACCGGCGCACTTTGTTTCGAGGAGAACGTAGCCTCCAAAACCTTGGCCTCGTCGCCGTGATGCGAAGTGAAAGGCAGGGGCCTGCTGGCAGGCGATTCTGAAACGTCGGAACTCAAACCATCGCCTGCGAGCAGGTTCCTACAAGGGGCTGTTTTCGACGACCGAGCGTCGCCGATTGCGGGGAACGATTGTTGGCGGCCGCTTACCAAGCATGGGGTCCACGCGTGCCGCCGAATGATATATCGCCCGCCAGGCCCCGACGCTTCTCACTGATCCGTTCGTTCGTGCTGGCGGATTTTCTGACGTTGGGGAACGGGTTCTGCGGCAGTGGTTCGGTGCTCGCAGCGATGCACTATCTCGTGGCCGGAGACACGCGCTGGCTTGTCTTTTCGATGGTGCTGCTGCCCGTGGCGCTGATTTTCGACTTTGCCGACGGACGCGTGGCGCGCTGGCGCCACCGCTCGTCGACGCTCGGCACCGACCTCGACTCACTGGCCGACATCATCTCGTTCGGGCTGGCCCCGGCCGCGCTCGGCTTCGCCGTGGGGCTGCGCGGAGTGGGGGATGTCGTGATCCTGCTCTATTTCGTGGCTTGCGGCATCAGCCGTCTCGCCCGTTTCAACGTCACGGCCGACGCGCTCACGGACGAAAGCGGCAAGGTGAAATATTTCGAAGGCACGCCGATTCCCTCCAGCGTCTTGATCGTGGGTTTGCTCGCGGTGCTTCATTTCCAGGGTCGGCTGGGGCCCAACCTCTGGCTGGGGAGCTGGGCCGTCGGCAGTGTTGTCCTGCATCCGCTTGCCCTCGTCTACGCCGTGAGCGGCAGTGCGATGATCAGCACCGTGCGCGTGCCGAAGTTTTGACCGGGGACCGATTAGAACCGCCCACGCACCCCGCCGACAAAGCCGATGCCCTGGTTGGTCCGGAAGAAGCGCGGGCCGTTCAGCGCGATGTCGGTCCGGGTGGGTTCGTCGGTGAGATTGGTCACATCGAGAAACACGTCGTAACGCCGGTTGATGCTGTATTGCAGCTTCACGTCGATGAAGAGCCGTTCGTCCGCATAAACGTCGATGCCGCCGTTCGTGCTCTTGTATTTCACGCCGGTCCAGTTTGCGAGCACCCGCGCGTCCAGGCCACGGAAACGGTAGTTCAGGCCGGCATTGCCGCTGCGCGGCGCGAGGTTGCCAAGCTTGTTGCTTGAGACTGTGGTCCCGAAATTTCCCTCCGCCTGCAGGTAGGTGAAATTGGCGGTGGCGCCCAGGCCCTTGAGGGCGCCGGGCAGGAAGCTGAACTGCTGCCGATAGCTGGCCTCGATGCCGCGCACGCGCGCGCTGCCGACGTTGCGCGTCGTCGAAATCGTGTAGTTGGCGTAGAGTCCGTTGCCGTCGACGCCCTCGGGCCCGACGGTTGACGAGAGCGTCCGGCTGTAGTCCGAGATTTCCTTCAGAAACACGCCGACGCTGAATTGTCCGACCGGTTCGAAGTACTTCTCGAGACTGATTTCGAAGTTGTCCGAATGATACGGCTTCAACTCGGGGTTGCCCATCGACACGGTGTTCGTGTCCAGATTTTCGGTCACGGTTGGAATCAGGCTCGCGACCGAGGGTCGCGAGATGGCGCGATTGTAACTCGCCCGGGCGAGCCACGACGCCACCGGCTCGTACACGAAATGCAGGCCGGGGAACACATCGCGATACTTGCCGCCGTCGGTGTTGCGCCGGGCAAATGATCGCTGGGCGCGCGCGGCATTCGCAGCCACCACCACGGGATCGAGACTGGCGCCGCCCACGTTGTTGCCGCCCCACGACGCCGTCGTGTTGCGCACCCACGCCGTGCCTTTGGTCTCCGTCTCCTCCACGCGCACGCCGCCCAGTACCCGAAGTTTGCCCAGATTAATCGATCCCTGGGCGTACGCCGCGCTGATCTGCTCGCGAAACGTGGCATCCGTGCCATTGGCGGTCGCGTAGCTGGTGTAGGCATCGGCCGCCGTCTGCCGCCAGTATCCGGCGGGCACCTCCGTGGGCTTGGTCGTGAAGGGAATCGGACCATAACGGCCGTCGGCCTGGTTGTAGCGCAGGTCGGCGTAGGGGGCAAAAGAGTCGTCGCTCGAATTGGCGATGCCGTCGGCGCCGACCCACGTCCAGGCGGTGTAGTCGGTGATCGCCTCGCGCCGGTCGTCGGCGTATTTCGCGCCGAACTTGACCGTGGTTGGCACCGGCAAATCGAACTTCTTGGTGAAATCCGCGCGGAAACCATAGAGCTCGTTCGGCGCCTTGTAGGACTGTCGCGTCATCGTGCGCAGATTGTAGCTGGCCGCGTCGTAGATGGAGGGTCCGGCGGTCTGGCGGATGATCGGGTACCACTCGTCCTGGCCGCGACGGTCGATTTCGAAGCCGATTCCGGTCGTGCCGGTGGTGATGGCGCGCACGTTGACATTCCCCGGGTAGGAAATGTTGGCCTGCGAGTAGTTGCCGCGCACGTGGAGCGTGGCCGAGCGGTTGAAGAGCTTGAACTCGGTCCCGCCGCTCAGGGAGAAATTCCGGGAATGTTTCGAAAACTCCGGACCGGAGTTGCTGATGCCGACCGAGGCCGCGTGCGGCAGCATGATGGAGTGGGCATACGTGCTGTCCGGGGTGAAATGCGCGGCCGTGGCTGTGGGATCGCCGAAACCCGTGCGATAGGCCACCTGCTCCATATTGTTGAAGTTGATGGAGAACTTCAGGAAGGCGTAGGCGTCGGGCGTGAGCTTGTAGTCGGCGCTCAGGCCGAGGTTGTGAGTCCTGGCGGGGTAGGCGAATTCCCCGGTGCCCCAGGCGCGCGTGAGCGGGTTGGCGGAGGTGCCGTTCAGGTAGCCTTGTGAAAGTCCGGTGTAGACATTGCCGAGCGGGCCCTGCTCGTCCTGGGTGGTCACGGCCACCCGGCGGTTGAGATTGAACGCGATGCCCAGGTTGTTCTTGAGCCCGAAGAGACTGAACACGTCGGAATACGCGAAGGTGAAGAGATCGAGATCGTCTGGGTGGTCCTTATACGGGCTGTCCTTGAAACCGCGTTTGCGCCAGATCGTGCCGCCGGTGACGGTGATCCGACGGCCGGGCAGATCGAAGGCCCGCCGGGAAATGAGATTCACGTAGCCCGCGACAGCGTTGGCATCCTGATCGGGTTGCGGCGCCTTGATGAGCTCGACCGACTCGAGGTTGCCGGTGCCGAGCTGCTCGATCTGGTAATCGCGGCTGGCCGCGGTGCCCGACGACGACGCGCTGCGATCGCCGTCGACCATCAGCGAGGAGAATCCCGTGCCCATCCCGCGGAGATACAAGGTGCGGACTTCGCCGCCCACGATCTCGGTCGAGATGCCGGGCAGGCGCTGGATGAGTTCGCCGGGATTGGCCGCCGGATTGCCGAAGGAGTCGGTGGCGGCGACCCACTTCGGATTCTCCGCGTTCCGTTGCGTCTGAATCGCCAGCGCGCTGCCTTCGCGTTCCCCGCTGACGGAAAACGCCTCCATTTTGTAGATGCCGGAGTTCAACTGCACATCGCGGACGACCGACTGGCCCGCGGTGATCACGACCGGCACGCGAGTCTCGTCGAGTCCGGAGAAATTCACGATCAGCGTGTGGCTGCCCTCCGGCAATGACAGCGTGAAGCCGCCGCCGCGCTCCGTGGTGGCGCTGACGCCTTTACCTTCGACGACAATCACCGCGCCCGGCAGAAGATCGCCGGTCGCCTGGTTCGACACGAGGCCCGTAACGGTGCCGTGGCGCGCGGATTGCGCGGGCAGACCGGCCGCCAGAGTCAGCGCGACCAGCGCGAAACCGCGGAGGAAAAGCCGGCGAAACGCGGCGCCGATAAAGCAGTAGGGCGGATGGTGGACCATAGGGAGGAGTGAGTGGGGCGAGGTTGTGGCAGGCCTGCTGGCTGGATATTCGCCGCGGGACAGCAGCTCAAGCCCCATCCGCAAGTCATCCGCCCAGCGGGTTCCGTTGCGAGGAAGGGCGCGCCTGCCGCGGGCCCTCCTCCATGCCGCGCCGCCGGCTCAGCGTTCGGCGACCGTGTTGTCGGCGCCAGCGACGATGGCTTTCATCGCGCGGAAAAATACGTCGGTGTTGTCCATCGTGCCGGTGAAGAGCGCGGCGCCGCGGCCGTAGGCCGAGATCGGGACATCGGAGCCGGTGTGCACGGCGGTGGTGCCGGGCACCTGGCCGGCGATGAAAAAATTTCCGTCGGTGCGGCGCTGGGCGGCGGTGGCGGGATACGTGTTGAGCGGGGCGGAGTTGTTGAACGGCTGGCCGGAGTCCCGCAGGGGGCGGGGATTGCTCTGCCAGTCCTCGTAGCGGTCGGCGTTGGCGGCGTAGCCGACGAGCAGTTTGCGATCGGGGTTTGTGGCGGCGGGATAGCCGTCGGGCATGATGCCGTAAATGGGGAAGCCGGCGTTCTCGTAGGTGCCGACGACAGGATCGCGCAACTGGGCCGCGCCGCCGCCCGAAAACGCGCGGGCATTGAGGCTGGCCTGGGTGACCCGAGAGGCCCCGATGACGTTGACCCCGCCGGTCTCGTGATCGGCGGTGACGAGCACGAGGGTGTCGGGGTTGGCGGCGGCAAAGGCTTTGGCGCGGGCCACGGCGCGGTCGAACTCGATGGTCTCGAGAATCCAGCGCTCCGTATCCATATTGTGCGACTGCTTGTCGATCGACGCGCCCTCGACCATGAGCACGAAGCCGGCGGGATTCTTGGCCAGCACGGGCAGTGCCGCCACGATCATCTCGTCGAGCATCGGCTGGTCGGGAAAGCCGTAGTCGTTGACGACCGTCGGACTGCCGCGGCGGCCGTCGATCTTGTCGGAGGCCACGTTCATGTGCCCAAGCTTGAAGAGGCCGAGCAGCTTCGTCGTGGTATCCGGGATCGCCTTGAGCTGCGTGGCATTGGCGACGTAGGTAAAGTTGGCGCGCTGAAAATCGGCGAGAAGATCGCGGTTCGAATCGAGGGCACCGACGGGGACTCCCCAGGCGCCGGCAAGCTCCGCGGGGAGCGCATAGTCGGTGGCGCTGGTGCGGCCGGAGCCGGCGGTGGTGGCGGGCAGGAACCATTTGCGGCCGCCGCCGAGCAGCACGGTGAGCTTGGACTGGGCGACGGCCTCGTCGAGAAATTGATCGCAGATCCCGGTGCCGTTGCTGCGGTTTTGGGTGTGGATGGCCTGCGCGGCCGGGGTGGCGTCGGCGACATCGGACGTGGTCACGATGCCGAGCGACTTCCCTTGGGTGCGCGCGAGGAATTCGCCCATGTATTCCATGCGGGAATTGTCGAAGGCGTCGGTGGTGTCGTCGGGGAAGACGCCTTCCTCGTGTTGTCGTTCTTGTTGCCCGTGGAATAGCAGGAGGCGCCGGGCGAGGAGTCGGTGACGATGGCACACAGCGAGCAGGTCTGGACGAGGCCGGTCACGGGAAACGTGTCCATCGCGAGCGGGGCGAGCGCTTTGCCCTGGCTGATGCCGTTGACGACGACGCGGGTGGCGGTGCGGTGGCCGATGCCCATGCCATCGCCGATCAGGATGATGAGGTTTTTCGCCTTGGGCAGGTTGGTCGCCGCCATGGGAACAATCCCGAAATTGCCGGTCGCGATGACGGACTGGCCATTGGGCAGCTGATTCGCGCTGATGATGAGCCGGTGAATGCCCGGCGTGAGGTTCGAGTAACCGCGCAACCGGGCGACGTAAGTGTTGGCGGGCAGGCCGGACACGGTCGCGCGCACGATGGTGATCACGCCGGGCACGTCGGCATCGACCACGTAGAATTTAACCCCGACGACGATCTGCCCGGCGTCGGGGGAGATCGTGGCCTCGAGATCGAAACGCTGGCCCGGTAGGAAGCGCGAAATGATTGGCGGCTGCGGATCGCGAAAGGAAAAGAGCGCGCTCGGTGGCGTGAGCCGGGTGACGCGGGGCGCGGCGGGCAACGCCGCAACGGTCACGGCGAGGACGACGGTGGATACGGCGAGGCAGCGGAGGCAGGCGGGGGAGCGCATGGAAAATTTCAGCGGGCGGGTGATGGTGAGACAGGCGTGAACTGCGCCGCGGCGGTGGCGTCGAGGACGAGGCGGACGTCGAGCGCGCGCAGTCTTGCGGAATATTCGAGCCCGCGATCGCCGATCGGGCCGAAGAACTCCGCGAACGTGAGATCTTCCGCGCCGGCCGGGAGCGGCGGCAGCGCCGTGCGGTCCGGATGATTCAGCGCGGCGAGAGTGGCGTGCGACTGGCCGCGAGACGCTGCCACGCGAGGGCCGCTGTGGGACCACCGCCGGCAATCCTTGGTTCGACGGCGGACTGGGCCAGCAGATTCGAGGCCGTCGCGGCGGCGCAAAGGACGCGGTAAACAATTCGCATCGGAAAAACAGCCAAACCGAGAACTGCCGGGTCGGTGTGACCCGAATGGTGAAACGGCCGGAGGGAAATTCAATGTCGAAAGCCGCGCTGTCAGACAAACACTGACATCGGACCGGCGAGGAGTCTGGCCATCGATTCAGAGCCCGACCGACAGACACGGCCGGTCTGATTCCCTAGGCTGCGGCCATGCGCTGCCCAGCTCACGTATCATGATCGCGAGGCGATTCACCTTGGCCGGACGGGGCGCGTTGCTCACCGGACTGATGGCCTTCGGCTTGGTCGGTGAGACCGTGGGTCGGGCGGCTGAGTGGGTCGCCCCATCATCCTCGCGATCAAGATCAGCCCCACGGCTGGCCTTCAATGCGGGCAGTCATCGCCGGTTGATCGACGCTCGCCTGCTCGCTGCCCCGCCCCCGCGTGCGGAAGCCAAGGCCGCGGAGGAGCTGCGCAAAGCCGCGGAAGCAGGCGACGCGTCCTCTCAGCTCAAACTTGGCCTCTACTACCAATGTGGCCGCGGTGTCACCAAGGACATCGCGCAGGCGGTCCATTGGTTCCGCAAGGCCGCCGAACAAGGACTCGACGAAGCCCAGTACGCGCTCGGATGCTGTTACAACGGGGACGATGGTTATCCCCGCGATCCGGGCGCAGCCGTCAAGTGGTGGAGCCGCGCCGCCGAACAGGGTTATGCGGACGCCCAATACTGTCTAGGGTTGAGCTACTACATGGGCGAAGGCGTGGCCAAGAATCCCGCCGCCGCGGCGAAATGGTGGAGGAAAGCGGCCCTGCAGGACCATGCCGATGCCCAATACTTCCTCGGGGTGAGTTACTCCCTCGGACTCGGCGTGGATAAGGTTGAGGAAGAAGCGGTTTTTTGGCTGCGCAAGGCCGCGACCAATGGGAACGAGAATGCCCTGGCCGCACTCAAGCAGCTCGGGAAGGCGCACAATTCCCCGGCCAACCCACAATCGACGGAGCAAATCCGCCCCGGTGGTTCGGACCGGACGGGTTAGCGCCGCGCCTTGACGCCAGGGAAATCGCCGGCCAGAAATTTTCCGGCTGACGGTCATTGGTCCCAGTGGCGGGAGCCGTACTTCGAGGGCTCCGTGACTGATGACGATTTTGCTTAACGGCACCCTTCCCATGACACGATTTCTCATTCTACGGTCCGGGCTCACCGGCCTTTTCCTGGCGCTCGCGGCGCAAATCCACGCGGCAGTTCCCCCGGTCTCGAACCGTGAACCGGTCGAGGACGACATCGGGTACCTGCCCCGGGCCGGGGCGACCGTGAAAACCAATCCGCCGGCGCTCGCCTGGCTGCCGGAGAAAGGAGCCGCCGGCTACGCCGTGCAGATGGCGCGGGACGCCGCCTTCACCCGGGAAGTCATCGAGATTCGCCGCACGCCGTATTCGCTCTACACCCACACCGAGGTGCTGGCGCCGGGCGCATGGTGGTGGCGCTACGCGTGCGTCGACGCCACGGGGAGCAGATCCGCCTGGAGCCAGGTGCGGGAGTTCACCGTCGCGGCCGACGCCCAGCCGTTTCCGCGGCCCACGGAGGAGCTGGTTCGCGCCCGCCTCCCGGCCGCCCATCCGCGGCTGATGTTGCGGCCCGAAGAGGTCGCCGTTTTTCGCGCGGCCGCGCAAGGACGGGAAAAGGAGCGATGGCAACAACTCGCCGGGCAGGCCGAGGAGCTCCTGAAACTTGCGCTGATCCCCGAGCCGCCGCCCTATAGCGATGGCAAGTGGAATGCCCCGGAATGGCGCCGGAGCACGGCCGACTCGATCCGGGCGGCATCGGCCGCGGAGACGCTCGCCTTCTGTTATCTGATTTCGGGTGATCCGCGTTTCGGTGAAGGCGCGAAAAAGTGGTTGCGACACCTCGCCACGTGGCAACCGCTCGGCAGCACGAGCATGAAGGTAAATGACGAGGCGGGCATGCCGATACTTTATCTCACCTCGCGCGCGTACGACTGGGCCTATTCCTACCTCGGTGAGGCGGATCGAACGGCAATTCGCCAGATGGTGCGGGCACGGGGTGAGGAGGCCTATCAAAGGATGCGCGGCGTGGAGCACGAACAGAAGGCGTACCACAGCCACGCCGGCCGCATGTGGCATTTTCTCGGGGAAGCGGCGATCGCATGCCACGGCGAGTTGCCGGAAGCAAAGGAGTGGCTGGAGTATGCGCTGACGATTTTCTGGGGGTGGTATCCGGCTTTTGGTGATGAGGACGGCGGCTGGGCCCAGGGTTATGCCTATTGGAGCTCCTATGTGAACCGTTCGACCTGGTGGCATGATGCGCTGCTGGCCGGACTGCAAATCGACGGAACCGAAAAACCATTCTATCGCAACGTGGCGATGTTCCCGATGTATGTGGCGCCGCCGGGCGGCGCCGTCACGGGTTTTGGCGACTTTGCGGAGGCCCGGCCAAACGCCGCCGCCGCGGCGGTGGTGGCGTATTTCGCGCGCCGGCGGCAGCGGCCGGAGTGGCAGTGGTACGGCGAAGCGTGGGGCCGCCCGGACGGCAGCGAGGATCCAATCGATTTTCTGCGGACCGCGCGGCCAGCGCGTCCGGCGGTGGCCGCGCGAGCGCCTGCGGATTGGCCCACGGCCCGCCTGTTTCGCGGCGCGGGCTGGGCCGCCTTGCATACGAATCTCATCGATGGCCGGGATGACGTGCAGGTGATGTTGCGGGCCGCGCCACTGGGCAACGGCAGCCACAGCCATGCCGACCAGAATGCCATCGTCGTGGGCGCCTTCGGGTCGCCGCTCCTCGTCAACACCGGGGTGCGGCCGTGGTTCGGCAGTCCGTTCTGCAAGGAGTGGTATTGGACAACCAAGGCCCACAACGCGCTCGAGATCGACGGCGAGGGCCAGCCGAAGACGTGGAAGGCCAAGGGCGAGTTCGTGGCCTTCAATCCCGGCGATCGCTTTGACCATGTCGTCGGCGATGCCACCGCCGCGTATGGCCACCGCGTGTCGCGCTATCGCCGGCACCTCGTGTTTCTCAAGCCCGACGTCGTGGTGATGCTGGATGAGGTCAAAGCTCCGCAACCCGTGGCGCTGAAATTCTGGCTGCACGGCCGCGCGCCGTTCGCCATCGATCGCGGCACCGGCGGGATCAGCCTGGAATTCGAGCGGGCGGCGCTAAACGGCTTTGTGCTCGCGCCGGGAGGACTGGCGATTGACCAGACCGACAAGTACAGCATTCCGCCGGAATCGGGAAGTCCGGAGCCGGAGTGGCACCTGTCGGCTGAGACGCGGGCGAAAAGCGCGGTTGCCCGGATCGTCGCCGTGCTCGGGATTTCGCGGGCGGGGGCGAAAGTCGAACTCGGCGAAGTGACAGAGAGCGTCACGGGCGATATTGTCAGCGTCGAGTTCCGCCGCGCCGGCGATCGGGTGCGGGTGGCCTTTGATACCGCGCGGGCCTCGGTGCGGGTGCCGTGACGGTGGTGCCAGGAATTCGCCGACTGCAGCGATCTCACCGGGCTTATCGCTGAGAGTTGACGGTTGCCGCGGATGAGCGTGTTGGCGTGGCGCGGAGGTTAAGCGCAGCGGCGGGGAAGTGCGCCCGCGGTTGGCAGGCAGCCGTCTTGGCGCGAAGCGTCCAGGTGGAGCTTCATGGCTTGATCGCCCCGAAGTATTCGTGAAACACGGTCGCGAGGCTGGCCCCGTAGGTCGCCCAATTTTTTCCGGTTGGATAGTCGTTCAGGCCCGCGATCCAGTTGCTGTTGAACTCATGGACCACGCCGTCGATCTGGTAGCGCTCCAGCCAGCCGTCGCCGAGCGTGCCGGCATTGCGAAAGGCAGGTTTCGTGGCGCCCTCGGTGAACCACGTGTGCTTCCGGAGGAGCGCCTCCAGCGCGACCATCCGCTCGCGGTAGCGTGCCAACTCGGGCACCGGCGCTCCGCTCACGTGGAGCAAGCCGCCGCCGTCGTTGTGCAATTCCAGGGCCAGGTGCGGCTTCTGGCCGGCTGCGATCATGCCCTCCAGCCACTGTTCGAGCGCCGCGTTTTCGGGGGCCACCCGTGCGTCCGCGGGCCGGTTCCAGTCGCGGTTGAGATCCTTCCCCTGGAGGTTGAAACGCGTCCGACCGTGCGCCACGCCGTCCTTGTTCGCCATCGGCATCACGTAAAAGCAGGTGCGCTCGAGAAACCGCTGCGCGTCGGCGTCGCCGCGCAGCAGTCGGTTGACGAGGCCCTGCACGACCCAGTTGCCGCCCGGTTCCCACGGGTGGGCCCGCGCGCGGAGGAAGACGCGGTAGGGCGCCTGCGGATACCCGACGCGCACGATTTCGAGTTCGCGGCCCTGCACGGTCCGCCCGATGGGGGTGATCTGCACCAGCGGATTCCGGCGAATCGACGCGAGATAGGCGTCGAGGTCTGAAATCCGGTACGGCTCGATGCGCGCGATGTAAAGCCGCGGGCCCGGCATCTCGACGGTGAGGCGGATGCGGTTCTCGGGCAGCCGCTCGACCGGGACGGATTTCCAGGCGCGTCCGTCCTCCGAAATGATCAGGGTCTTGAGTTCGCGGGCAATCGAGCCGCGTGTGCTGTTCCAGACATTGTCGAGATTCTTGAACTCGAGCGTGAGCCTCGAACCCGGCTTGGCATGGAGCAGGATGTGGATGTGGCCGGCGGCGCGATTGGGCGAGGCACGCTCGTGGTCGTACATCAGATACACGAGGATCGACTGGTCGGGCGCCTGTTCGTACCAGATCGGCGAGGCGTTTTCGAAACTGGTGTCGATGAACTCGAGGCTGGTCGAGGCCGGCACGAAGGGCAGGGGGGCCGGGGCGGCCTTCCCGGCGGATTTGCCGGCTTGCGGGACGGGGGCGATGGCCGGCTCCGCGGCGGAGGCCACGAAGGCGACGGCGGCGAGGAGCATCAGGGTCGCGCGGGGTGGTCTAATTGTCATAGAGGTGAGGTCGGCGGGCGGTTCCCGGAATGGATGGCGAACCATTGCGCCGCTGTAACCGCGCCGATTGAAACCTGCGGGCGGATCCAAACGAGCATGAAAGGGTGATGAGGTGGTTTCGCCGGACGGCGGCCGCCGTTGTCGCCGCGCCCCACGAATCGAGTCCCGCGGCGCATCGGCTATTTCTTGGCCTTGGTCTCCCGGGGAACGGGATTCGGGTAATGGCGGGCTTTCCACCGGTCATGCAGCGCCAGCAGTTCGGCGACCTTCTCCGGGTGCTGGGCCGCCAGATCGTGGTCCTCGCCGATGTCCTGCTCGACTCGATACAGTGACGGCCGTGGTTTCGAAAAGGCGTGGACGAGCTTCCACTCGCCGAGCAACACCGCCGCGTTGAAACGGTTTTCCCAGTGCAGGGCGCCCGTGCGTTGGAAGGGTTTTCCGGTCAGCAGCGGCAGGATCGAGGTGCCGTGGATCTCGTGGTCGGGCGCCGGCTTGACTCCGGCCGCCTCGAGAAACGTGGGCAGCAGGTCCATGGTAATCGCGGGTTCGTTCCGCACCAGGCCGGCGGGAATCCGCCCGGGCCAGCGCGCCAGAAATGGCACGCGAATGCCGCCCTCGTGCGTCGAGAACTTGTAGTCGCGCAGCGGGCCGTTGGAAAAATTGGCGCCTTCCGGACCATAGGAGTTGAGTTCGGAGGAGGGGCCATTATCGGAGGTGAAGATCACCATCGTCTGATCGGCGATGCCCTGCTCGTCGAGGGTGGCCAGCAACCGGCCGATGCCCAGATCGAGCTGCTCCACCATGGCCGCGAAGTTCGCGAAGAGCCCGCGATCGGGAAACCGCCGCCGGTACTTGTAGACCAGCTCGGCCGGCGCCTCGAGCGGGTAATGCGGGGCATTGTACGCGAGGTAGAGAAACAAGGGCACGTTCCGATCGGTGTGCTGCTGGATATACGTGACGGCGGTCTGCGTGAGCTCGTCGGTGTAGTAACCCTTCACGGTGATCGGGGTCTCGTTGTGGTAGGTCTCCTTCACCTGCCAGAACATCGGGGTGCCAATCAGGGAGCCCCAAAATTCGTCAAATCCATGCGTGCGCGGCCAGGCGGCGCGGTCGTAGCCGAGGTGCCATTTTCCCACCAGAATGCTCCGGTAGGCGGCGGGCTTGAGTGCCTCGGGGATGGTCACGGCCGCATGAGCCAGGGTGAGTATGGGCACCGTTCCCCGCGCCGTGGGGCTGGCCAGCTCCGGGACCCCCACGCTGTGGGGGTAGCGACCCGTCATGAAGGCCGCGCGGGTGGGGGAACACATCGGCGCCGAAGCGTAAAAGCGCGTGAGCTTGGTGCCCTGCTTGGCCAGCCGATCCAGGTTGGGGGTGTCGATCTGAGATCCATCGTGTCCGAGGTCCGCCCAGCCCAGATCGTCGGCGAGAATCATGATGATGTTCGGCGGGCGGGCGGCGGAAAGGCTGGGCGAAAGGATCAACGCCGCGGTGGCCGCGAGGAGCGAAAGAGTTTTCATGATGGTTTATTGGCGATCGGAGGGAGGCGGTTGGCGCAACGGGCGCGTTGGTCGCGGCCGGGTGGCGGTCGAACGCCACGCCGCCAGCGCCAGCAACCAGCGCCAGTAGCCACCGGAATGGCGGCCGGGCCGGAGAATCTCCTGCCGGCAAATTCCACGAATGTCGCGGCGAAAATCCGCCCAGGCGGGTCCGCGCGAACGCATTCGCTTGGCGGTGCGGGCAAATCGACGCTTACTTTCGTCCACCCATGAATTCCGGTCCCTCCTATCCCCTTCCTCCTTCGCCCCGCGGCCATCGCCTCTGGATGCCAGTGAGCGCTGGCATCCTGGCCCTGCTCGCACTGGGCGCGGTGGAGTTCAGGCCGGACATGGAACGTGCCTTCCAGATCGTGCTGCGCACCGCGGTGGTGCTCCTCGCCGTCATGTTCGGCCTGATTTGGTTTATTTGTTTCAGCCGGTTTCCCGGGCGACCGCGGTGGCTGACCCTGGCCGGATTGATCGTGGTCAGTTTAGGTCTCAGGCTGACGCTGCGGGTGGATGGAACGATCGACGGCCGCGGACTCCCGCGCCTGGCCTGGAAATGGTCGGCCCGTCAGGAAAGCGTGCTTGCTCTTCGGACGCCGGCTCGGCCCGTGGAAACCGCGCCGGTGCCGTCGCTGCTCAAGGATGTGCCGCAGTTCTTCGGCCCGAACCGCGATGGGGTGGTGACCGGCGCCGGGCTGGCGCGGGATTGGAGCAAATCGCCGCCGCGGGAGCTCTGGCGCCAGCCGATCGGCCTGGGCTGGTCGGCGTTTGCCGTGGTCTCCGGCCGGGCCTACACGCAGGAACAGCGGGGCGAGGAGGAGTGGGTCAGTTGTTACGACGTCCTGACGGGGCGGTTGATCTGGTCGCATGCCCGCCGTGCCCGGTTCGCGCAATGGCAGGCGGGGGAGGGTCCGCATGCCACGCCGACCGTCGATCGCGGGCGGGTTTTTGCCTATGGGGCGACGGGCGCCCTCGACTGCCTCGACGCGTTGACCGGCCAACCGGTGTGGTCGCGGTCGGTGCTCGAGGAAAACAAACTGGAAAACCTCGAGTGGGGCGCGAGTTCGTCGCCCCTCGTGTTTGACGATCTCGTGGTGGTGACCGGGGGCCAGACCGCGGGACCGACCGTGCTGGCGTACGACCGGCTCACGGGCGAGCCCAAGTGGCGGAGCGGCACGGAACGGGCGAGCTATTCCTCTCCGATCCTCGCGACGCTCGCGGGGCGGCGCGTGATCCTTTCGTTCAACGCGGTCGCGCTCACGGTGCATGAACCTGCCACGGGCGCGATGCAGTTGAGCCATCGCTGGGGCAGCGACAAGACCCCGAAGGCCGCGCAACCGGTCGTGGTGGGTGGAGATCGCGTCTTCGTGTCGGCCGGCTACGGCATGGGCTGCGAGCTCTTGCAGATTGCGGCCGCGGCCGACGGGAAATTTTCCGCGGAGTCGGTGTGGAAGAACATCCGGCTGAAGGCGCAATTCAACAGCGTGGCGATGCGCGGCGGATTTTTTTACGGCCTCGACGACGGCTTTCTCGCCTGTGTCGAGGTCGCCACCGGAACGCGGCGGTGGAAGGATGGTCGCTACGGCTCCGGCCAGACTCTGCTCGTGGACGATCTCATCATTGTCCAGGCCGAGCGCGGGCCGGTCGTGCTGGTGGAGGCCAGTCCCGAGGCGTTCCGTGAGCTCGGCCGGATCGAGGCCCTGAGCAGCAAGACGTGGAATCACCCCACGCTGGCGGGTCGCTACCTGCTGGTGCGGAACGACCGGGAGGCGGTCTGTTACGAGCTGCCCGTGCTGGGCGCGGCCGGTGCGGCGAAATGAGGTCGGAGTGATCCGCCGGTGGCGCCCGGTTCGATGGCGACGGCGCGCCCGGTCACGAGCGTCGAGCTTACGGCGGTAACAACCCGGCCACTACGGCCACGGCTTCCTGGCGAATGCTAAGCACGGCGCGGAGGTCGGCCTGCGCCTTCGCCAGTCGGACCTCGTTCTGGCGCTGCACCTCATGGGCGCGCACCAGCCGCGCCTTGATCTCGGCATCGGGCATTTGCTCCCGCACGGCCGAACGAAGCGCGTCCCGCTCGGGCTGGCTGGCTGGCCCGTCGGCGGAGGCGCGCTTGTCCTTGTCGCCGAAAAGGGCGGTCCCGCGATTGCCGGGAGCGTTGCTCCAGAGGCTGCGCCGGAGTTCCTCCACCTTGGCGATGCGATCGGCGATCACGGACCACTCCATGTCGTCGGGCACATCGAGATGCTCGCGGATTTTTTCGAGGGCGCGCGACTGGGCTTCGCCGGCTTTGGACCTGGCGTCGCGCGTGTCGGAGCCGGCATCGCGTTTCTTGGGTTTGGCGCCGGGTTCATCGGCGCTCGCTTCGCGCTTGGTGGCGCGAAGCTCGTCCTTGCTGGGCTTCGCCAAGAGGACCGGCGCAAGCGGCAGGACAGCTGACCACACCAGCAGGAGCAGAAAGGGCCGGCGACTTGGGTTGCTCTGGGGTGCGATGGCTTTCATGGCGGCATAACGGCGGGAAGGCAGATTGGCGTCCGGTGGTTGGTTCGGCAAGCGTTTGTCCGGCGAACTCGGCGGATGCAACGCCATCGAAGGCGACGGCAGGAATCCAGCTGGATTCGACGCGTCGCGTGCACTGAACTGAAGGAAATGAAAATCCTCCCGCTCAACCTCCTCGTTGTTTTTTGCACGGCCTGCCTCCTGCGATCGGTGGCGGCTGAATCCGCGATCGTTTTCGACGTCTGGTCCGGCCCTCCCCCCGGCGAGCCGATGAAGGTCGGACCAGAGGTGGACATCACCAAGCCCACCGATCGTCTCATCGCCGGGCCGCGCATCAT
>JBIJCX010000010.1:0-59583 GCA_044344465.1 Opitutaceae bacterium | reverse complement strand
CTGCTCCTTGAGCACCTGGCGGAAATTCTCCCGGGTGATCAGCACGCCGACGGTGCGCGTGTCGCGCGCCGGCTCCGTGCCGTCCTTGATCCACTTGTACATCATCTCGCACGTCGTGAAACCGTGACTCTTGGCTGAGAGCAGGATCGAGCCGAAAAACGCGGTCGGTTTCTCCTTCTCCAGCTCGACGATGCAGTCCGTGCCGTTGATGCCGATGCCGATCGCGGTGGCGGGGCCAAAGCCGCGGCCCTCGAGCGCGCGGACCGCGCCGAGCACGCCGCTGTCGTTGGTGCTGCACACCAGCCAGTGCTTCACGCCGGGCTGCTGGGTGAGAAGGACGTTGGCGGCGTTGAACGATCCCGGGATGTCAGGCGTGAGCAACGGCGCCTTGAAGATCCTTTCCTGGGGAAAACCGGCGGCGATCAGCGAGCGGATCGCGCCATCGGTGCGATCCTTCGCCGTGGCCAATTCCTCGAACGTGATCGCGCACACCGCGGTGTCCGCGGCCGTCCAGCCGCGCTTCTTCATCTCCGTCGCGAGCAGGGCGCCGACGTTCTCGCCAATCTTCGATGCGGAAATGCCGAGGTGGTGCACGTCCTTCATCGGTTGTCCGTCGCCGCCGATGAACTGGTCGTCCACGCTGATCAGCTTCAGCCGGGCCGCCCTGGCCTTGTTGACGATGGCAGGCCCGAGGCGGGTGTCGGGGGTGCAAATGATGAAACCCTGTGCGCCGCCGGCGGCCAGATTATCGATCGCGGCCAGGACTTTCTCCCCGTCGGTCGCGCCGATTTTCACGAGGGTGAATCCGAGGGCCTTCGCGGCCTGATCGGCGAACTTCCATTCGAGCTGGAACCACGGCTCCTCCGGCTGCTTGACCAGAAACCCGATTTTGACGTTCCCGGCCGCCGGCTTCGCCCCGGCGGCGCCGGAGTCCGATTGCGGGCCGCAGCTGGCGAGCAGACCGGCGAGGCCGAGCACGGCCGCGGCGAGGCAAGGGCGGATCAGGCGGCGAAGGGCGGGCAGATGGTTCATCGTGAGAATTGAAATGCGGCCGGACCGAGTGAAGGAGCGCGCGCGGTTCGCGACTGGCAATAGTGAAAAGCGATTTGGCGCCGAGGAATTCTGGTTCGCCATTTCTTCGGGCGATGGTCGCCCCGGCATGAGCGGCCGATCAGCCGCCACTTGTCACTTGCGGCGGTCGCGGCGGGCAATTTCCTACCGCAATGGCCGCTTCTGCCCCCACGCCCGACCGGGCCCAACCGCTTTCGGTCCTGGAGCCTGGCACCCTTTCACAATGGGCCCTGATTCGGCGGCAGTTCCTGCATCACCGGCTCGCCGTGGCGGCGCTGTATCTGCTCGCGGTGCTCTATGCGCTGGCGGCGGGGGCCGAGTTCTTCGCGCCGCACTCGCGCCAGTGGCGCGACTTGCCCCATGCCTATTGTCCGCCGCAACTGCCGCGCTTCTCGTGGCAGCACGGTCTGCACGTCCCCGCGATGCGCGCCACCGTCGACCCCATCACGTTTAAGCGGACCTATATCGAAGATCCATCGCATCCCGTGCTACTCGGCTTTTTTGTGCGCGGCGAACCGTACCGGTGGCTGGGCATTTTCCCGTCCACGCGGCGCTTCTTCGGCGTGAAAGGGGAGGTGGCGATCCGGTCCGACGGAACCACGCCGACGTTTTACTTCCTTGGGGCGGACAAATACGGGCGCGATATTTTCAGCCGTTTGGTCTACGGTTCGCGGATCAGTCTGTCGGTCGGCTTGGTTTCAATCGCCGTCACGTTTCTCCTCGGCGTCACCATCGGTGGGATTTCCGGTTATGTCGGTGGTGCCACGGACAACGCCATCCAACGCCTGATCGAGGTCGTGAACGCGTTTCCCCAGATTCCGTTATGGCTGGCATTCGGTGCCGTGTTGCCGGCGGAATGGCCTCCGCTCGCCACCTATTTTGCCATCACGATCGTACTGAGCCTCCTGGGCTGGACGGGGCTGGCGCGGGTGGTGCGGGGAAAGATCCTCTCGCTGCGCGAGGAGGATTACACGATGGCGGCCCGGCTGATGGGGGCGAGTCACGCGCGGATCCTGTTCCGTCACCTGCTGCCCGGTTTCACCAGCCACATCATCGTCGTGCTGACGATGAGCGTGCCGACGATGATTCTGGGCGAGACATCGCTGTCGTTCCTCGGGCTCGGGCTCAGGTCGCCGATTGTGAGCTGGGGGGTGATGTTGCAGGACTGCCTGAGCATTCAGACGGTGGCGAACTACCCGTGGCTGCTCATGCCGGTCGTGCTGATCGTGCTCACGGTGCTGGGATTCAACTTCCTCGGCGACGGCTTGCGCGACGCAGCCGATCCTTACGCCGCCCGGTGATGGCGCGGGGGGAAACGGCGCCTTTTTCCCTTCTGCTTCGATCGCACGGCCCGACGAATGAGTCCGCAACCCGGTCGGTGCGCGGGGTTGCA
Source organism: Opitutaceae bacterium (assembly GCA_044344465.1). Taxonomy (GTDB): domain Bacteria; phylum Verrucomicrobiota; class Verrucomicrobiia; order Opitutales; family Opitutaceae; genus ER46. Next base: position 57,119 of record JBIJCX010000010.1, on the reverse strand, counting down.
TTGGTCTCTGACCAATCGGCCGGTGAGGTCCAGGGTGGAAGCTGCGGTCGGGTGTCGCGGCCGGCGTGCCTGCCGATCGGCTAGCCGCCCGCCTCAGCACCGCTCCGTGCCGGCTTCCTCGTAGACCCCAAGATGGCGGTACCGCTCGTAACGGGCTTCCATCAGTTGCTCGATGCTGAGGGCGCGCAAATCGTTGAGATGCCTTGCCAGCACGGTCCGCAGCGCGTTGGCCGCTTGGGCCGGATCATTATGGGCCCCACCGGTCGGTTCGGGGACGACCTCATTGGCCACGCCCAGTTTCTCGAGATGATCGGCACTGACCTTGAGCGCCTCGGCGGCCTTGGGCGCGGCGGCGCCGTCCTTCCAGAGAATCGCCGCGCAGCCCTCGGGCGTGATGACCGAGTAGTAACTATTCTCAAACATCAAGACGCGGTCGGTGACGCCGATGCCCAGCGCGCCCCCCGAACCGCCTTCGCCCACCACCACCGAAATCGAGGGCGTGCGCAGCATTGCCAGTTCGCGGAGATTCACGGCGATGGCCTCCGAAACGTGGCGGGCCTCGGACTCGACCCCGGGAAACGCACCGGGCGTGTCGATGAAGGTGAGCAACGGCAGGTGGAACTTTTCGGCCATGCGGGCCAGACGGAGCGCCTTGCGGTAGCCTTCCGGCTGCGGCATCCCGAAGTTGCGCACGATTCTCTCCTTCGGGTCGCGTCCCTTTTGCTGCGCAATGATCATCACGGCGTCGCCGTGGAAGAACGCCGTGCCGCCGATAATGGCCCGATCGTCGTTGTACTGCCGGTCTCCGTGCAGTTCCTGAAAGTCATTGAAAATCGCGGCGATGTAATCGAGGGCATACGGTCGCTTCGGGTGGCGCGCGATCTGCACTTTCTGCCACGGGGTCAGGTTTGAGTAGATTTCGCGCTGGGTTGCTTCGACCTTTCCCTCGATCGCCCCAATCTCGTTCGCGAGGTCAACGTTTGTCTCGATGGACCTCTGGCGCAACTCGTCGAGCTGCCGGGCGAGCTCGCGCAACGGTTTTTCAAATTCCAAGATGTAGGCCGGCGCTTCCATAGGTGGGGGGGAGATTACGGAAGTGCGACGCGGACTGTCAACGAGCACGGCGGTGGCCAGCACCATTGCCCGGTCCGGGCCGGCTCCAGCGCGCGGTGCGGCACCACCCTGCGTCTACGGCGACTTATCGTTGGCTGGATTCTTGAGCTGATCCTTCCAGCTTAGGATCTTGGCTTGGGCCCCGAAATGCTCGGCTCGGGCCTTGTCGCCGCGCTCCATCCAGATGCGCGAAAGGGTGGTGTTGATGAACAAATCGCCCGGCCGCAGGGCATGGGCCCGCTCGGCGGCGGCGACCGCGTCGTCGAGCCGGCGCAGCGAAAAGTTCACCTCGGCGGCGGCATGCCAGGCCTCGAAGGAACCCGGAGCGGCCACCGTGGCGCGTCCAAGCTTGGCCAGTGCGGCCTCGCTGTCGCCCAGCGCATAGTCGGCGGTAGCATCTTCAATCAGGGTCTGGAGTTCGTCGTCGGTCATTCAGGTAAGGGGAGTATGGGTTGACGCGCGCAAAAAGAAAGGACGGCCTCGCGGCCGTCCTGGAATGAGTCGTCGGGCGCGGGCGCTCAGCCCTTCTTCATCGCCGCTTCGATGTTGATGGTGATGGTCACGTCGTCACCGAGTGCGGCATCGAGCATCGGGGGATCCTTGAGATTGAATTCCGCCTTGTTGATCGTGGTGGTCGCCTCCCAGCCGGAAAGCATGGCCCCGCCCATGCCCGGCCCGAATCCAAGCGAAGTGACCTTCAGAACCACCGGTTTCGAGACACCCTTGAGCGTGAGATTGCCGGTCACCTCGAAGGTGTCCGTTCCGGTCTTTTTCCACGCGATGCTCTTGAACGTCATGGTCGGAAACTTGGCGACCTCGAAAAAGTCGGCATTCCGCAGGTGGTCATCGCGCTTTTGATTGTCGGTGTTCACCGACGCGACGTCGATTGTCGCCTCGGCCGAGCTATTCTGCGGGTTGGCGCGGTCGACGGTGATCGTGCCGCTAAACTTGGAGAACTTGCCGGGCACCTTGGAGACGAAGTGCCGGATGCTGAAGCCGACCGCGGAGTGAACCGGATCGATCGTGTAGGTTTCGACCGCCGCGGCGGAGGTGGAGGCCAGGCCGGCGGCAAGTGCAGCCAGGGCGAGAACGGTGCGAGGATGACTCATGTTTGGATAGGATGAAACGGTGACTCCCGATTGGTGGGACGGCGGAAGAAGTGCGGTCGCCTCCGAAATGCAACTAAAAAGATTACATATCGTCCGGAGGTTGCGCCCGCCGCCGCCCAGCACGGTCAAAGGATCAGCATGGCATCGCCATAGCTGAGAAAACGGTATTCGCGGGCGATGGCCTCGGCATAGATTTCGTGCAGCCAGCCGATCCCGTCGGTCGAACCCGGCGCGAGGAAGGCCGCGACCAGGCAAAGGAGCGTGGAGCGCGGCTGGTGAAAGTTCGTGATCAGCGCGTCGATGCCGCGAAAATGGCGGGGTGGATAAATGAAGATCTCCGCTTCACCGATCCAAGTGTGATCGTCCGGGCGTGGGGCGACGTGGTGGGCGAGGAAATCCTCGATCGTGCGCACGCTGGTGGTTCCCACCGCCACCCGGCGGCCCGGGCGCGGATCGAAGAGCGCGCGTTGGGTCCCGAGCGGAATTTCGTAAACCTCCCGATGGATCGGGTGCGCCGCGATCGTTTCGGTCGCGATCGGCTTGAAGGTGCCGAGTCCGACATGGAGCGTCACGTCGACCGAGCGGACGCCGTGTGCGGCCAGGGTCGCGAGCAACTCGGGCGTGAAATGCAGTCCGGCGGTGGGCGCGGCGACCGCGACCTGGCGGGCGCGGTTCGCGTAGACCGTCTGGTAACGTTCCAAATCCTCGGTTCGACGGGCTTCCGGGGCCGCTCGTTCGATGTAGGGTGGCAGGGGCACGGCGCCGATCCGGTTGGCCACAGCGGTAATCGGCTCGTGATCGGGGGTCGTGAAGCGCACGAGCGCGGAGCCGTCGGGTTCCTTGGCGACGATTTCGCCGGTGAAAGCCCCGCTGGGGTGGGTGAAAACGGCCCCGACCGGGAGTCTGCGGCCTGGCTTGACCAGACATCGCCAGGTGTCCGCACCCTCGGCCGGGCGCAGGAGGAAGCACTCGACGTTGCCGCCGGTGGGCCGCCGGGAGTGCAGGCGCGCGGGCAGCACGGCGGCGTTGTTGCGGAACAACGTGTCGCCGGGTCGAAGGAAGCGCGCCAAGTCACTGAAAGTGTGGTGCGTAATCCGGTGCGCTGCGCGGTCGACCACGAGCAGCCGCGACTGGTCTCGTCGGGCCGCGGGTGTCTGGGCCACAAGGGACGGTGGCAGGGTGTAGTCAAAGAGCTCGGTGGCGAGAGGCACGGGCACGGCCGGCCACTGAACGCCACCCGCATTTCCGTGGCGAGCAAAGATCCGGTGCGTCGAACTTGATGCTCACCCGCGTTTCCAGTTTGCTTCCTGCACGTTGAAAAACCTGCAACCGCCTCCCAAATGACTTCCTCCGACGTGAGCTTTCGGCGATTTGGTCGGTCCGACATTCCCTTCGCCCATGAATTGAAAAATATCGCCGGGTGGAACCAGACCCAAGCCGACTGGGAGGGTTACTGTGAATTCGAGCCCGAGGGTTGTTTCGTGGCCGAGACCTGCGGCCGGCCGGTCGGAACCGCCACGACAATTCGCTACGCCGATGGCGTGGGGTGGATTGGGATGGTGCTCGTGCATCCTGATTTCAGGCGGGGTGGCATTGGTACGCTTTTGCTGCGCCATGCAATCGATTACCTGCGGCGAATGGGCACGCCCAGCATCAAGCTTGATGCGACGCCGATGGGTCGAAAAGTCTATGTGCCGCTCGGGTTTGTCGATGAGTATGAGGTTGCCCGATACGAAGGCGTCGCGCCGCCGACCACGGGCTTGGCCGCGGGGAATGTATCTCCGCTCACGTCGGCCCAGCTTGCCGGCGTGGCCGCGTTTGACACTCCGGTGTTTGGCGCGGATCGCACCCGGGTCCTGGCGGCCTTGAGCCGGCGAAATCCGGAATATTGCTTTGTGGCGACCGACGCGGGGCGCGTTTCCGGCTATTTGATTGCGCGGGAAGGACACCAGGCGATTCAGCTCGGGCCCTGGGTGGCGCAGGATTCCGCCGTGGCGGAAAGGCTGTTGCTTGCCCTCTTCGCTCGTGTGGGCGGACGTCGGATCCTGGTCGATGTGCCCGGGCCGAATCGGGTGGGACGTGAACAAATCGAGCAATACGGGTTTGCGGTCCAGCGGGGCTTCACGCGCATGTTCCTCGGCTCGAATCCACGGCCCGGTTTTCCGGAGAAGTTTTTCGGGACCGGCGGGGCGGAAAAAGGGTAACGCTGCGCTTTGGCGTTGCTGAAGCTCCGCGCTACGCCAACAGGCTCATCCGCGGTAACCTCCAACCGGGAGATGCGCCGGATCGATCGGTCGGGCTCCTTGCGCCGTCGCCGCCAGTATCCACGGGATCTGTTTTTGCCTTTGAAAGTAACCGGGATGGCGAGTATCCATCCAAGGTTGGAAGAAGCCACTGACCGTGGTTCGCCCATCAAACCTACCATGAACTCGTTCACTGGCTCACTGTTTCGCGCCGAATCCGTCGGTCGCACTTTTCTTTTGATTTCTGCGACGCTCTGCCTGTTGACGTTGGCAACCGGGCTCCCGATGGCGCAGGCGCAGGGCACGACCGGAACCATTCGCGGCCGGGTGTTCAATCCGGCCACGGCCCAATACGTGCGCAACGCCGAGATCCGTGTGCAGGGAACGGACCGCATCGCCTACTCGGAAGAGGGGGGGAACTACGAACTGACCAACCTGGCGGCGGGGGAGGTGACGTTGATCGTCTCGTTCACAGGCTACAAGGTCATCTCGATCACGGTGCCGGTCAGCGCCGGTCAGACCGCCACACGCGATATCGAACTGGTGAGTTCACTCGCGGGACCGGCGGCGGGCGAAACCGTGCGGATGGGGGAATTCGTCGTATCGAGCGAACGGGAAGGCAACGCCAAGGCGATCATGGAGCAGCGCCGGAACATGAATGTCACCACCTCGGTGGCCTCCGATGTCTTCGGCGATGTCGCCGAGGGCAATGTCGGGGAGTTCTTGAAGTTTCTCCCCGGCGTGGATCTCGAATATGTCGACGCCGAAACCCGCGGCCCGCGTCTTGGGGGCCTCGATCCCCAGTACGTCGGCGTCACGATGGACGGTTCCAAGCTCGCCAGCGCCGACGCCTTCGCCTCCTACAACGGCATGATCAATGGCGGAGCGGGCGATGCCGTGCGCTCGGTGGGTTTTGAGCAGATGTCGATCAACAGCATCGAATCGATCGAGATTAGCCGCACCTCCAGCGCGGACATGGACGCCGACGCACCCGCCGGCACCATCAATTTGAAAACCAAGCGGGCGTTTGACCGCAAAGGCCGCCGGATCGACTGGCAGGCCAGCCTCAGCGCGAATTCCGACGACTTCAGTCTGGGGAAGACTTACCGGCCGGGCGACACGAAGAGCCGTCTGATTCGGCCCAACTTCACGTTCGACTATTCCGATGTCTTCATGGAGCAGCGGCTGGGGATCCGGCTCGGCCTCAGCCAGTCAAAGGTGCTCCTGCAGCAGCAGTATGTCACCCACACCTACAACCGCACCCCGACCCTGGCCGATCCGCGCCCGATGGTGCTGACCGCAGTTGCCTTCAGCGACGGACCGAAGTTCGTGGATCGTTCCGCCGTGTCCCTTACGGCCGACTTCAAAGCCTCCTCGCGCCTCGTGCTTTCGATGACCGCGATGTTCAGCGCCTACGACGGGGCAACCTACACCCGGGCGCTCACGTTCACGGCTGCGACGAACAACACGAACAACAACACCGGCCGCGGGACCGTCGTGGGAGACTTGACGAACATCCGGACCAACGGGCTCACCGCCAACACGGGGCGGGCCACCAGCATCACGGGCGGACAGAATTTCGACAAGCTGACCAATACGATCACCTTCGCCCCTAAATTTGAATTTACCCTCGGCCGGTTGATCGTCGATGGCGGCGTCACGTATTCGCGCTCCAAGAACGACTACGAGGCCATTGCGCGGGGGACCATTCGCGTCGACACGACCAATGCGGTCGTCGCCGATTTTCGCGCCACCCGTCCCAGCAGCGATTCCGCCGAATGGACGGTGACACAGACGGGCGGTCCCGACTGGTCCAGTCTCGCCAACTACACCAATCCGCGGGTGAGCACCGATGACGATCGCTACGCCTTGGTTGAAATCCAGCAGGGCGAACTGAATGCCCGCTACCGGGCCCCGTGGACGCTGCCCACGTTTATCAAGTTGGGGGGCAAGCTGAATGAGGAAAGAAGGAAGTCCGAGAACCGAAATGCGTATTGGGTCTATTCGTACGTCGGGCCCGGCGGCGGCCCGACGGGAAGCTTTGCGGGTTTCCCCTCGCTCAGGGCCAACAGCCAGACCTTCGGCTCCCTCTCCGCGCTCACGATCGCCAGTACACCCCCCACTGTGAACCGCGAGGGGCTGGGCGATCTCTTCCGGACGCATCCGGAGTATTTCGTCAACACTGCGACCGCCGAAAATTACTACACTTCCTACTACGCGAACAAACGCGACTTCAACCAGACCGTTTCCGCCGCTTACGGCATGGCCAACACCCGGATCGGGAAATGGCAGTTTCAGGGCGGCCTGCGGTGGGAACGGACCGCGACGGACGCCAAGGAATTCCAGCCGTTGCCGGCCGCCCAGGTGCTGGCCGCCGGCTTTCCGATCAATGCCACGACCCGGCGTGCGACCACGATTCCCGGGCTCGATTACCAGTACGGCTCACGGCCGCGGGTCATCCGCAGCGGCGAATACGACGAGTTTTTCCCCAGCGTGAGCGCGCGGTATGCGATTCGGCCCAATCTCAGCGCCCAATTTGGCTACAGCTTTGCGATCTCACGCCCGCCCATCGATGCGCTCGCCGGCGTTTGGTCGGTGAACGACACGGCGATGTTGGTCACCGCGCCGAATCCGGACTTGAAGCCGGAACTTTCCCACAACTATGTCGGCCGGCTCGCCTGGTATTTCGAACCGGTGGGCAGCTTCACGCTTCTCGTGCAGCAGAACGAGATCTCCAATATCCGCCTGACCAGGCGCTATACGGCCGACGAATTCGGGTACGGGGACGACCCGGCGTACGAAGGTTATGAGTTTCAGTCGCAGGACAACGGCGACCGGCTCTATCGCTTCCGCAACTTTGAGCTGGGTTATAACCAGCAGCTTTCGTTTCTGCCGGGGCCGTTTCGCAGCACGAGTGTCAACCTCAGTTACACGCGTTCCTATGCCAACCAATGGCGGGCGGGTGTCGTGCCGAACAAGATTACAGGTGGCCTCGGCTGGAACTATGGTCGGGTCAACCTGCGCCTGGGCGGGATCTGGCAGGATGACACGCCTTACACGACGCTGTTTGGCCGTTACCAACGCCACAACATCAAGTTCGATTTGAGCGGCGGCTTCCGGCTCTCGGGCCGGACAAATTTGTTCTTCCAGGGCCGCAACATCCTCAACAGTCCGCAGCTCTTGTTCGAGGGCGATCCGGTTCTCGGTGTCCCCGCCGCGCTTTATCGCTACGGCAATTATGGCACGAGCTGGGTTTTTGGCGTTAAGGGCAACTTCTAACGAGGCATAGCGTGCCGGCGGCGTCAGAAGGTCGGGCGAAAACGTGCAACTGGGGAGTCAAAGTCGGGCGGCGTTTGGCAGGTTACAGCCCGACACATCGGAAGGCGCGCCAACAAAATCCCCCGGTACCCGCCCGGCAAAGCCTGACCAGCAGCCGGAAGCGAGCCTTGGCTGGCGTCCGAAATGGCGCCCTCAAGCGTAGGCAGCGAACTGCAAAGCCGTGTCATTGAGCCCCGAAATTATACTTAACGACGGGAGCCCGCGGTTTAGAAACATCGTGGGCAGCACCGACGCGCCGTCATGGTCTGGTGTAGCGGTCCCCCCGGGGTCGGAGAGCAGCGCAGAGCAGTGCAGGGTGTCTCGGGAAGCTGGGAGAGCCTCCTGTTTCCTCGGAATTAACAACCGGGAAGGGCCACACCGGTGAACCGGCGTCGTCCGGCTTCGGGCCGGACGGCCCTATCCCGGAATCAGTAAATAGCTGGGATGCATACTTTTCATACTTCGATAACTGGCAGATGCTGCGGGGTCCCAGCGCACCCGAATTAACCGGAGCGCAGGTCGCACTGAACAAACAAACCTTCGTGACTCGGGTTATCGTCCATGGGCAATCTCCCCAACTACGCGAATTCGGTCAAAAACTCTTAACTGAAACAGAGGTCCATAGTTTATGTCTTCGATGCAATCATTCTATCGCCCAAGCGGCATCTTGCTGTTGCTGCCCTCCTTCATCTTAGCCTCAAACGCCGCTGCCCCCAACTCGACGACGGCCCATAAGCAAGGGGCTAACATCGAAACGACCCGCTCACACGGCGCGGTTATCTCGGTGCGGATTGCAGAAGACGGGCGAGCTCTAATGCCGGTCCGCGTCGCCGCAAATGCTTCGCCCGGAGTGCGAAAGAATGCCAAGACCCTGATCGACTATCTCAAACGGATCAGCGGCGCCCAGTTCGAGCTGCAAACGGCGGCTTCGCCGCTGGAGCCGGAAACAGCGGGAATTACCCTTGGTTTGACGACCCAGGTTGCGGGTCTGGCTGGGACTCTCACCAATAATGATCCTGCCACCAGTGAAGACTACATTCTGCGCACATACGAGAAGGGTATCCTCTTGTCCGGCGCCAGTGAGTTGGGGGTAGAGCATGCGGTGTGGGACATGCTATATCGCCTTGGCTACCGCCAGTTCTTCCCCGGCGAAAAGTGGGATGTGGTGCCCGACGTAAAAACTCTCCAACTGGCGGTCAACACCAGGGAGCACCCGGCTTACCTCGTACGAAGAATCTGGTTCGGTCACCGCACCCCGCCGGAAAAGGTCGAGACCTATCCGGCCTGGGGGGCACGTAACCGCGCAGAAGCCCCAATCGTTTTGGACACCGGTCATGCCTACGGCAAAATCATCGATCGCAATAAAGCTGCTTTTGATGCCCACCCCGAATATTACGGGCTGTTGAACGGCAAGCGATACAGCGGCCAGAACGCGAAGCTCTGCATCTCCAACACCGCTTTGCGCGAGCTCGTCGTTGCCGACGCGCAACGGCAGTTTGACCAAGACCCTCAACTGCAATCCCTCTCCATGGACCCCAGCGACGGCGGCAACTGGTGTGAATGCCCCGAATGCGCCAAGTTAGGCAGTGTCACCGACCGTGTGGTACTGCTCGCCAATCAGGTCGCTGCGGCTGTCGACAAGAAGTACCCGGGCAAGCTGATCAGCATGTATGCCTATAATCAGCATTCCCCGCCACCGACGATCGCGGTGCATCCCAACGTCATCGTCAGCATAGCGACCAGTTTTATTCGCGGCGGTTATACCCTCGACCAATTGCTCGATGGCTGGCACAAGCAAGCGAAGACTCTGGGTATCCGTGAGTATTACGGAATATTTGCCTGGGACCGTCACCTGCCCGGTCAGGCACATGCGGGAGACTTCAATTACCTCAAGACGACGATTCCCCGATTTAATGCCCAGGGCGTCCGCTTTATGTCCGCGGAATCCACGTATGCCTGGGGTGAGAACGGGCTTGGATACTACATCGCTGCCCGGCTCATGTGGGATCCCACCGAAGCGGCTCATGTCGAAGAGATGGTGAACGATTTTCTCGACAAAGCCTATGGCCCGGTTCGCGAACCAATGGCCGAATGGTATCGGCTCATCGACAGCTCCAAAAAGCCCCTGGTGAGCACCGACCTGATCGGCCGTATGTATCGTCAGTTGGACCAGGCGCTGCGGATGACCAACGATCCGCCCATCCGTGCTCGTCTTCACGAATTGGCGATTTATACCCGTTACTGTGAGGTCTATACGCATTTTGCGGCGTCGAAAGGGCAAGACCGCAGGGCGGGCTTTGAACAGATTTTGCGCATGACGTGGCGCAGCCGCTTCACCGAAATGTTCCAGTACAAGTCCGCTTGGGTGCGCCTCACCCGGGAAGAAAAGGAGAAGAACGCGGAGATACCGTTGCCGCCAGAGGCAAGCGACACCCTCCCCGAGGCGAAGAATACATGGAAGCAGGACCCACCCTACACTGTGGCGGAAATCGAGAAATTCATTTCCGATGGCATCGCCCACAACCCGCTGCTGGATTTTCAAGTGGTGTCGTTCAGTGACGACCTGGTACCCGCAACACCCTTGGCGCTTTGCTCTGACAAAGCAGGAAGCCTCGATTATGTCCGGGGCCCAATTAACTTTTACACCTGGATCGACAAGGCCCCGGCTTCGATCGGTCTGCAAATGCGAGCCGGACTGGTGTACAACAATCGTGGCGCAGCCAGGGCGACACTCTACTCACGAGCCGAGGCGGAAGTCGGTGCGGCGGCGGATAAATCGGCAACTCCTCCCGATAAACAGGTCCACGGCGTTCAACTGAGGGCAAGTTTGGAAGGATTACAACGTATTGAGGTATCTGATGGCATAGCCGGGACGGAGGTCACGTGGCGTGAGGGCATGCCAATGGTCATCGAATCCAGCCTCGCTAACAAGGCGACTATCTTTAAAGCATGGAGCCTCTACTTCTATGTGCCCAAAGGAACCCGAGTCGTCGGAGGATACGGGGACGGAGAGGTGAAAGTGTTGGACGGTAGCGGTCACTTGGTGAAGGCGCTCTCGATCACCAACAATTATTGGAGCGTGCCCGTGCCCGCCGGGCAGGACGGCAAGTTGTGGAGGTTTGACCAAGCCAGAGGCGAGTTTAAGCTGATGACGGTTCCTCCCTATCTGGCGCGTAGCGCCGCAGAACTCCTGCTGCCGGCCGAGGTGGTCAAGGCCGATACTATTCGTTAGGTTGTGGAACGCGCGAAATCGTGCCGCTTATCAGCCCGCCCGATCCGGGAGCACCTGGATGGTGGCGCTAAAGCGCAACCCTGATGTCACGGCGGATCAAAGGTCCGGCGTCGCCTCGATCACCACCGCTATCCGACCCGCGCTTTGCATAGCCATCAGCATCGGTGCTGCGCCACGAATGAAGAAGAAACCAGTGTCACCATCAGCGACTGGGTTGGTCACCGGAATGTCCCGTTTCCGGCGCTCCGTCACTGACATCTTGTCTCCGCCGCCGCCGGTAGAGGCGATGGGGAAGATAGAAAGGTCTTGTCTTATATTGTCGATGCGCACGGCCTGATTTCAAGACGAGTGGACGCCGGGCGTTAGTCAATCCTCTGCTCCGCGGAAAACACTTACGCTCAAGTAGTAGTTTCGCGGTCGGATCGTTAGGCGGAACGATGCGTAATCGGGACCAAGCCGAAGATCTCAGGTCTTAGTGTGCCACGAGCGAAAGGACAAAACGATGAAATGATGTTCTAAGCCGTAACGATGCAAAAGAAGTGCGGTTTTGAGGTGATTTTTCGATTGGCGCGCTATGCGAATGTCGGACGACTTTCTACTGCATTGCAGTTCGGATTGGGTGCGAGGATTTTTTCCAAAAGCGCGCGCCACCAATTGCGTTCGTGCTTCGGCACGGCGAGTTTGATGGTCGTCTGGCCCTGCGGGCGGCTGATGATCCCGGCGGTGACAAACATCCGATAGCGCAAAGCACCCAGCGTGACCGCCTCCTGCCAGCTGAGTTTGCGTTCGAACAGGACCATCAGGTTGTGCGCCAGGACGCCGAAGCTCAGCGCCGCCTCGGTCGCCCAAAAGTTTTTGCACACCAAGTCGGGCAGGCCGTAGCCGGCATCGAGCTCCTTGATCACGTTCTCGCAGGCCGCCCGGCCGTTGTAGTCGCGCCAGACTTCCACGAGTGGCACCGTCCGCGGCAGGTTCGTCACCAGTACTTGATATAGGTAGCCGGGACAGTCGATGAGCAGTTTGCCTCCGGCGCGGCTGCGTTTGTCCTTTATCCGGTGGCGAATCGCGACAAAGCGCGCGGTGGCGGGCAGATCGGGGGCGTCATATTCGAGTTCGGCCACTTCGGTGCCGTCGAGGCCGGTGGGCAGCCAGCGGGTCTCGCGGCGCAGCAGGCTTTGCATGGGCTGCGTCAGCCGCGCGACGACGATGAACTTCACCCCCAACTAGCTCCCACAGGTGCAGGAGTTCGGCCACGTAGAAGCCGGAGTCGGCGCGCACCACGCGCAGCCGTACCTGCGCGGGCAGGTTGGCCCAAAGATCGAGGAAGAACCCGACGACGTTGTTCGCGCAACTGCAGTTGCCGGGTCGTAACCAAAATCCCCCGACGAGGCGTGCTTCGCTGAAAATCGCCAGCAGCGGATGCAGGCACGGTTTGGTTCCAACCCGGGTGTAGCCGACCTCGACGCCTTCCTGCTGGCCGTCCTCGTGGAGCAACCGCGTCGAGTCGAAGTCCAAGGCGTAGCCCTCGCTTTTGCCCGGCAGCTGTTGCATCCCCCACGCAAACAGCGGCCGGAAACAGGCGAGGTTCTTCCCCGCCCCGGTGAAGCCCTGGAAAAACCTTGTGAACGTCGACTGGCTCGGCACCCGCTTGATCCCGAGCAACGCCGGCATCATCGGATCACGACGCAGGTAGGCGCACTGGGTGAGTTTCTTCGCGCCGCAGAGCAGCCCTTGCACAAAACCGAAAACCTTGGTGATCGGACTGAGCCGTAACGATTCGTTTGAAAAAGAGCCACCGATTGGGAAGTGACTGATGGTGAATGAAACCGAATCAATCGAAAGGCGAAAACCCGCTTCACCAAACGGTGGCGGAGAAAATCCAGTTTGAAAGCGCCGGTCAGTCCATCCAAATCGAGTTTACCGACCAACAGCTCAGCCCGCACGCCGGCACTGCGACCTTCTGGTCATTCGTGCATGGGAGTGGGTGGGGCGAACTGGTGGCGCGGTCTCTGCCGCATCCCAAGCCGACGTCGAACAACGCGCTCAGCCGTGAAAATCCAGTCGAAAGCTGAGGGCTGAGCCGGGGCCATGCAATTGAGGGCTGAGCGCAAAACGAAAAGGTGAATTTCACTTTGAGGCCTGCCGGCCCGGGTAGCATCGCGGCGCGGTCACCGCGACAGAAACAGTCGCGAGCCGAGTCGCTTCGCTGCCAACGCCTCCATCCGCAGACCGATGCGAAAATCCTTCGCAAAGAATTCTTGGAAATCCGCCCGCCCCATCGTCAGGCAGCGTCCCTCCTCGATTGCCACCACCGTAGCCGTCGCGACCCCGTTTTCCAAGAGGCTGATTTCACCAAAATAATCGCCCGCCGGCCAGCGCCACCAAAACGATCCATGCCGCCCAGTGGAGGCCAGATTTCCTGGTCAGCCTCGTCGACCATGTCCGCCATTTCATCCATGCATCCCGGTTGCGGATTTCGAACACGAACCCGTTTTGCACCGAGAATCGCGGTGCATCGTAGCGCGCGCCCAACCATTGCGCCGCTGCCGTCCCGCTCCAGGGTGCGAGCGAGTAGAACAATCCCGCCAGTACCGGCGTAATCCATCCTGGCAGTTGCCACGCAATCACCGCGGCACCGACGAAGACCGGCACCGTGCGCAGTACGGCGACCGCGAGTTCGCAGGCCCGCCCGCCCAGTCGTAATAGTCGCTCAACGGCGGGCAGCCCTGCGCGGCGAGCAGACGCGTCAGCATTACCGGTACCGATACTGGCTACACGAAACCATCGGTGAGAATGGCGGCCTGTGTCGGTGTCAGCACGAGCCGACGCACGCCACCTGCCGAGCGCAGCAGCACGCGGCCGGGTTGCGCGGCGCTGCGACGAACGTTATCACTCAGCCCACTCAGCCGCAAGCGGGAGGATGTGAGCAATTCTTCCTGCGTCATGGGGAAAGGGGAAACTGCCGCCACGTTGCGCGACGGCCCGCCGGTGCCAATCCAATTGCGCGGAATTCCGCGCAATTGGAAATCAGCGCTGAATCTGGGCCCACTCCTGCAGCGTGCGGACGCCGCTCGACCTTTGTCCTCGCGGCTCAGCTCCCGGCAAAACCCGGCAACTCCGGCCCCGTTGTTCCCGGATCGAGGCGGAAAATGTATCCCGCTTCGGGTTCGACGACCGCCGACTTTTCATCTTTCGCCGTCGTGATGAAGAGTTGATTCAACTGCGCACCGCCAAAGGCGCACGAGGTGACATTTCGGACCGGCAACGAAATCGTTTCGAGCAATCGCTCCGCCCGCATATCCCAGCGGGTGACTTTCGCGGCTCCCCAATGGGCAATCCAAAGATGGCCCTCGGCGTCCAGCGTGCATCCGTCCGGATATCCATCCGTATCCGCGAAGCGGATCGCCACCCGCGGCGGTCCGATCGTGCCGTGCTCCAGGTCAAACGCGAACGCCTGCACGGTGCGCGTGGGTGAATCGATATAGTACATGGTCCGGTTGTCGGGCGACCAGGCGATCCCGTTGGAGACGGAGACGCCCTCCCGCAGTACCGCGACGGTCCGATCGGCTCCGAACCGAAAGAGCCGGGATTGCCCGGGCCGCTGGTCGAGCGCCATCGTGCCGGCCCAGAATCGCCCAGCGGGATCCACTTTCCCGTCGTTGAAGCGAAAGTTCCCGGCATCGTGATCGGCCGGCGCGGCACATGGCGACATCGCCCCTGAATCCGGATCGACGAGGTAAATTCCCTCGTGCAACGCGGCCACAAGCCCGCCCGTGCGCGTCGGCGCGACGGCCCCAATCATCTGCGCACACTCGAGCACGCGCGGCGGCCCTCCGCCCGGTGGCGCTTCATAGAACCGGCGCCCCAAGATGTCGATCCACCACACCGTCTGCCGCGCCGGATGCCAGCAGACGCCCTCGCCCAGTCGCGTGGGAATGGCGTGAAAAATTTCGAGTCGGGAGAAGTGAGTCATAAAAGGGGAATTTCAGCCCGGACCGCAAAACGCGTTCTGCGTCAAACGGGAAGAGACCGGTTTCCGCGACAAAAGGTGGGCCGGGCGCTCCGCGCGCGGCCGGGTCGAAGGACGGAGCCGAGGCCGAGCACGGAGTGCCCGGCCCACCCATTGGTTTCCGCACGACAGAGGACGACACACGACGTATGGTTCCGGCCCGGTGCTCAGGACGTTTTCACCACGGCAATGCACTCGACTTCGTACTGCAAGACGGCCGGCAGGCAGTCCGTGATCGTGGTCCGCGCCGGATACGGGGCGGTGAAATATTCCCGGTAGAGCTCATTATAGCGGGCGACATGGGCGGGATCGCGCACGTAATTGCGCGTCTGGACCACATGCAGCAAATCGCTGCCGGCGGATTCCAGGACCTTTCTCATGTTCTCGATCGAGCGGCGAAACTCGCCCTCAAATGTGTCCGGCACGATGACTCCCTTGGCGTCAACCGACGCCTGGCCGGAGACAAAGAGCAGGTTGCCGACTTGCACGACCGGGCTGAAGGGCAGGTGCGAGATCGGCGTGTCGGGATTTTTCGGGTATTGCAGGATATTGCTCATAGGATGGTGAAGGTGGGCTGTTCGATCGGATCAAAGGGGAAAATGGGATGACGCAACCGGCGGTACGGAAACGAGGCCAGGTTGCTCGAACAGGGGCCGGGCGTGTCGACGAAATAGGAGGCCTGTGCGATCGGATCGTAGGCCTGCCGGTGGGCGACGGCGGCCTTGACGCCGATGAAGGTAAACGTGGAGGGATTGATGCCCTGGCTGCGGTATTGTCCGAGATCGAACGGCGCGGTCTTTCGACTGGTCAGGAGAATCGTCACACCCGCGTGGCGCACCACCGCGCATGGTCCCATCTGGATGTTGATGCCGCTCATCGACGCGAGATGGCTGTGAACATCCTCGAGTTGAAATGCACCGTCGCTGCGGGAAACGAGGGTCACCTCGAGCGCACACGGACCCGGATCGAGCCGCCACCCCTTGCCGCCAATCGCCAATCGGGCCGTTGCCCCGATCGCGACATTGGCGAGCTGCGTCACGGCTGCGGGATCATTGATCGCGACCAACGCGTTTGCGATCCGGTGCGCCAGGAAGGCCCGCAACACGCCCGTGCCGTCTCCGGGCGCGCCGGCGCCGATGTTGTCGGCCGGTTCAACTAAGAGGATGGGTCCCGGCGGGGTTGGCCCGAGTTGGGAAAGAACGATGTCTACCGTGGGGTAGTCAATGATGCCGGTCTCGCGCAAATCCCACGCCAGGCGCGCACCAGCCTGCAGATGATTAATTGCCCAGTCGGCGCTGGCCTCTGCCACCACGCACAACGTGACGCCCGTTTCGGCCGTGTCGGCGAAGGCAAAGCCCGAGGCAACGTTGTAGGCCCAGATGGCCGGGTCGGTGTTCTCCACCTGTTCTGCCAGCCGGGTCAGTGAAAGCATCGGGTCGGTTTGCGTGCCGGTGCCGGGCGGCGCCCAAAGGACCGGCACCCGGCACCAGCGCATCCGCGGCACCCGGCCGGAGTGAAGGCAGCGTTGGAGCAATCCGGCCGAGCGCATGGCGGCGGCCTTGGCATCCGTGTGCGGGTTTTTCCGGTACGCCACGAGCCCGTTGGCATGGGTACACATCTGGGCCGAGACATTGGCATGCAGGTCAAGGACGCCGAAGAGCGGCAGCGCCGCCGCGCCGGGCAGCGCGCGAATCCGGCTCAGTAGTTCGCCCTCGACATCTTCAATCGACGTCGTGGCCATGGCCCCGTGCAGAACTAGGAAGATGGCGTCGATGCCGGCGGCGAGCGCGGGTCGCGCCCTTTGTTCGAATTCCGTCCAGTAACGCTCAAAGGCCGCATCATCGACCGGGCCGCTCGGCGTTGCCCGGGCGTCGAGGGTGGGCACGACCTCCCAGCCAAAACGCCGCGCCTCCCCGAGGAATCCGTCGGTCGGCGACTCGTCTCCCTCCTTCGTCAGGATGTCCGCCCCGATGGTGACGTTGAAATCAGACCACAGCGTCGGCTCGGGGAGAAACGTGTGCGTTTCGTGAAATAGGCCGCCAAACAGAATGCGGGGCGGGTACTTGTAGGAGCCTGCTTGCAGGCGATGTAGTGTCATTGCAGAAGCGAGATGGCATCACGAGGCGGGCGCCCAGGTGGCGGCATGGCGCTGAAATGCGCGCCCGGCCCGGACCAGCGCCTCGTCGATTTCGCCCCCGGTGTGCGCGAAGCTGATCGACCAGAGACCGCGCTCGATGGCGCGCACGCCCTCTTCCAGCAGGCAGCGGCGCAGATGCGCCCAGCGGGGTGCGTCGTGCCGCCGCACGTAGTCGCGGTAGTCGCGGACCATGCCGCCGGCCGCTCCCGGCTTCAGCATCACGGCATGAAAGACCAGCCCCGGGCCCTGAGGCTGGAGCGGCACGCCGTGCTGCCGGGCGAGGGCAGTGAGCCCGGCCATGAGGCGAGTGCCAAGCTTCTGGATACCCGCCGGGTGCGCCGGGCCGAGCGCGAGCACCTCGTCGAGGCACCATTTGCTCGCCGCCAGGCAGAGCGGATTGCCGTTGAGCGTGCCGGCGTGCACCACGGCGCCCGAGATGATTTTCGCCATCGCCGCCCGCGTGCCGGCCAGGGCCGCAAACGGCATGCCGCCGCCGATCGCCTTGCCGAGGACCGTGAGGTCGGGGCGGAAGCCATAGTAACCCTGGGCACACGCCGCGCCGAAGCGGAAGCCGGTGATGGTTTCGTCGGAGATCATCAGCATGCCGTCCCGATCGCAGAGCTCGCGGATGGTGCCCAGCAGCCCGGCAACCGGCTCGAGGCAGCAGGTGTTGCACAGCGCCGGCTCGAAAACGATCGCGGCAAGCTGGCCCTTGAATTGATCCACGCGGCGACGCAGGTGCTCGGGGTCGTTCCAGCGCGCGACCACGAATTGCTCCAGCACCGCGGGGATCACGCCCTGGCTGGGATGGAACCGGGCGGGATGCTCATCGTCGCCCCACTGGTCGGCCGGATTCGCGAAACCGACCAGGCCTTCGTCGGCCCAGCCGTGGTAATGCCCCTCGAAGCGCAGGATCAACGGCCGGCCGGTGTGCGCGCGGGCCAGGCGAAAGGCGGCGGTGACGACCTCGGTCGCGGAATTGTTGAAGCGGACCAGCTCGGCCGACGGAATCATCGCTTGCACGCGCTCGGCGACCTCGAGCTCGAGTTCACACTGGGCGGCCCAGTGCGTGCCGAGCCGGGCCTGCGCCGCCAGCGCCTCGGCCATGCCCGCGGGCGCATGGCCGTACAACAGCGCCCCCTGGCCGAGCTGGAAATCCAGGTAGTGGTTGCCGTCCACATCCCACAGATTGGCGCCGCTGCCCCGGGCGAAGTAAAGGGGCACGGGTGACTCCAGCTTGCGAATACCACTGTTGACGCCAGCGGCGATGCTGCCTTGGGCGCGTTGAAAGAGCTCCTGGGACCGGGCGAACGTGTAGGGCATGGCGGAAAATCAGAGGCAGACTGGGCGCTGGTGGCGAGTTCCTTCCCGAATTGTCCGATTGGTCAAACTCAAACCCGCCGTTGCCCAAAACGAATTTCTCGCCCCTTCTCGGCCAGCCATGGACCCCATGATCGACCTCGCCACCATCGCAACGCCCGCCGTGCTCGTGGATCGCGCGAAGCTCGCCGCGAACATCCGGGCGATGCAGGCCACGTGTGATGCGCACGGCGTCGAGCTGCGACCGCACATCAAGACGCACAAGATGGTCGCGGTCGCCCGCCAGCAACTCGCCGCGGGTGCGCGCGGACTCACCTGTGCAAAGCTGGGGGAGGCCGAGGCCATCTTGCCCTCGGGCGTGCGCAGTATTTTTGTCGCCCATTCGCTCGTGGATCCGGGGCAGGCCCCACGCCTCGCCGCGCTGACGGAGCAACTCGACGATTTCCGATTGGCCCTCACCAGCGAGGAACACCTGGAGCCGTTGGCGCGATTGGCCGGCGCGACGGGGAGAACCCTCGACGTCATGATGGCACTCGATACCGGGTTGGGCCGTGAGGGTGTCCGCGATGCCGCCAGCGCGGATCGCCTCGCCGCCCGGCTCGCGCAGACCGCGCAACTCAATCTCCGGGGCTTCTACACGCACGAGGGGTTCTTTTACGGCTTATCCGCGGAGCAGCAACCGTCCCGTGCCCGCGAGTTGATCGAGCGCCTCTGCGCCGTGCGCGATGCGATTGATCCGGCGCTGCCGATCTGGCCGGGTTGCAGTGTCAGCGCGCGCCTGATCGCCGGAGTGAGCGCCGGTCGCGTGCAGGCTGTGCGTCCCGGCGCGTATGTGTTTGGCGACATCTACCTTGCGGAGATAACCGGAACGATGACGGCGGCGGCCGTGGCGTTGCAGGTCCTGGCGACCGTGGTCGATCGTCCGGAACCGGGGTTGGTCCTCATCGACGCGGGATCGAAGACATTTTCCTCGGACCGCACGCCCGACGGGCGGCATGCCATCGCCGCCGATGGCCGCGACCTCACCGTCGTGCGCGTCAACGAGGAACACGGCTACGTGCGGGGCACGGCGGTCGAACAGCTGCGGCTGGGCGAGCGCATTGCCTTCACGCCCGCCCACGTCTGCCCGGTGGTCAATCTCACCGACGAAGTCGTCGTGACCGACGGCGAGCGCGTGGTGGATGCATGGCGGGTGGAAGCCCGCGGCCGGACGCAATAGGTCGTGGCAGCTTCGCTGCCCGTCCGCTCGCTCCTCGGCCGACGCGACCGACTCAATTTCCTCGACGAGCAATGCGCCCCTCGAAATCGAGTTCCTCGCTGTTTCCAGTGGGTAGCTGCCGGCGGCTGGGAGCCCCGACGGGGCGAAAAATTGAAAGCCCAGGGCAACGCCCTGGGAAAAATTCACGCAAGAATCCGAGCCCTGAAGGGGCGAAACCATCCCCTTCATCCGATTCCCAGGGCGTTGCCCTGGGCTTTCGAATTCCGCTCCTTCGGGGCTTCGGACCACGGAGCCATCGACTCACTGAAAACAGCGAGGAACCTGATTTTTTCGTTCCGCCTTCCCCGGTAACGGACCGCCGTACAGATGACGTTCAAAACCGCGCGGTGGTGCCGATCTTGAAGCTGGTGCCGGCACCGGAGGCGTAGGAGGGAACCTCGCGACCCAAGATGTGCGCGAAATCGTTCGCGCCGTAGTCCCGCGTCAAATTGTAGACATCGAAGAAAATGATATAGCGGCGGCCCAGGTTGTACTGCACCTTGAAGTCCAGCAGCAGTCGCGAGTGCTGGTAGACCTCATAGACGCCGGTCCCAGGCATCACGCCGGCGCCGGTGCCGAACGTGCCGTTCGTGCTGCTACGATAGAATTCGCTCCGATAATTGGCGAGGAGACGGACTGCCAGTCCTCCGCCGCCGTAGGTGAGCCCGGCATTGTAGCTGTGCGGCGTGAGGTTTGGGAGCTTCGTGGTGAAGCCGGTCAGCGAGCCAAAGTCGCCATAGGTCTCGATGTAGGTGTAGTTGGCGAAGGAACCGAAGCCGCGCCAGAAACCGGGCAGGAATGTGTACTGCTGCTGGTAGCTGAGCTCGATTCCGCGAATGCGCGCCTGGCCGATGTTGCGATTCTGCGTGATCGTCCAGCCGGCGTATTCGCCGTTGAAACCATTGTCCGCGCCCGTGGGCACGGTGTCGCGGAAGGAGCGGAAGTAGTTCGTGATCTCTTTCAGAAACGCCCCGGCCGACACCTGGCCGATGCCCGAGAAGTAGCGGGCGACGGAGACGTCGAAATTGTCGGAGGTGTACGGCTTGAGCGCAGGATTGCCGGCCGAGAGCGTCTGGGCATCCTCGTTGGGCACGAGGTTCGGCAGCAGGTTGACCGGGCTGGGGCGGGTGATGGAGACATTGTAACTGGCGCGCGCCTGCCAGTTGGTGCCGAAGGCGTAAACGAGGTGCAGGCCCGGAAAGGTGTTGCGGTACTTTGTGCCCTGCGTGCGCCACTGGCGGAAATTGGCCTCGGCGCGCGCGGCGTTCTGCTCCACCGGCAGCGCGGCCTGGTTGTTGTTGGTCGCGTTCGAGACGCGCAGAAAATTGCTCCCGGTGGTCCGCGTCTCCTCCAGCCGCAGGCCGGTCAGCAGCCGCAGCGCGCCGAACTTGATGCTGCCCTGCACGTAGCCGGCGTTGATCGTGTCGGAAAACTCCACGTCGTTGAGCTTCGACTGGTAAAGCGTGTTCCAGACGTCCGAACTCGTCTGCCGCCAGTTGGCGCGGTCGGCCCACACGTCGCCAGCCATCCCGGTCGCCGGCAGCTGCAGGAACGGGAAGGGGCCGTAGTTGCCGTTCGACATCTTCATGTTGTAGCCGACAAACGGCTTCGTGCCCCCCGTCGCCGGCGTCGTCGGCGGCCCGGCGTAGGTGTAGTAGTTCAGGTCGCGGTTCGCCTTTTGGTGGAAGCTGCTCTGTTTCAAGCCGGCCTTGAGCGTGAAGGGCCGGGCGCCGAAGAAGTTCTTCTCGAGATCGGCGCGTCCGCCCCAGCGCTCGGCGGGGGCGGAGTAGCTGATCAGCTGCGAGTCGGTGCGGACGCGGTAGTTCGCCGGATCGCTCCAGTCGGCGCCGGCGGTCTGGCGGACGAGCGGCAGCCAGGGATCGCGCCCGCGGCGATCGAGCTGCCAGCCGACGCCGGTCATCTGGGCGAAGAGCTGGTTCAACTGCGGGTACATCGTGCGGTTCTTCGAGTAGTTGAGGTCGATGTTCAGTCGGGCGGTCCCGGCGAGGAACTTCTGCTCCAGCCCGGCGGCGAGCGAGGCGCCCTCGCTCTCGCGGATGTAGAGCACGGACTCGAGGTCGAGGGTGCCGTTGCGCGCCTCGAGAGCCTCATAGGTGCTGCCGGGCAGGAAACTGGCCGCGGTGTTGGGCGCGACGAGCTTCCAGCGGAAGTAGGAGGGGGAGGAGCCGCTGCGGCGCTTGACGCGGCTGTAGGTGCTTTTCACGTACAAAACCGTGGCGTCGCTCAACTTGTAGTCGGCGTTGAAACCGAGGTTGAGGTCGGGGGACTGCCGGCCGACGGACCCCCACTGCCCGGCGCCGAACGCGCGCAGCAGCGGCTCGGGCTGGGCGCCGGCGGCCGGAGCGGCGACGAAGAAGGCGGTCTGCGCGGCGGCGGCCTGGCGGGGACCGACCTCGACGGAAAGCCCGTTGCCGATGTTGCGCGTGACCGACGCGGCGATGCCGAGATTGTTCTGGCCGCCGAACACGCTCAGTACGTCCGAATAGTTGACGCTCAGCAGATCGAGTTCCGCGCGGTCCTTGGCGGGCACGCTGCTGTCCTGATAGACGTTGGCCCAGGAGGTGCCCGCCGTGACGGTGACGATGCGACCGGCGGTCCGTTCGAACGAGCGTTTGGTGCGCATGTTCAGGTAACCGGCGATGGCGTTGCCATCCATGTCGGGCGTCGGTGCCTTGATGATTTCGAGGGAGGAGATGTTGCCGGTGCTCACCTGGCCGAAGTAAACATTGAGGTTGCTGACCGACGTGCCGCCGGAGGTGGCAATCTGGTTGCCGTCGACGAGCAACGAGGAGAAATCCTGCGTCATGCCGCGCACATAGACGGCGCCGACGTTGCCGCCGCTGCCATCGATCGCGATGCCGGCAAGGCGCTGCAACAATTCACCCGCCTGGGCCCCGGGGTTGCCGAACGTGTCGATCTCTGCGACGGTGCGTACGTTGGCCGCATTGCGTTCCTCCTGGATCGCCGCGGCCTGGCCGGCGCGCAGCGCCTTGACGACAAACTGGTCGAGGCGATGTACCGCCGACGAAAGCGCGAAGTTCCGGGTCGCGGTTTGTCCAGCGGTGGCGGTGACCGCCTGCTTGAGGTCGTCCATGCCCGCGTAGCGGACGGTGATCTGATACGTGCCGCCAGGGAGCTGCAGCGTGTACGCGCCATCGACGTCGGTCGTGGCGAGCACCGGGCTGCCTTCGACCATGATGACCGCGCTGGATATCACATCGCCGGTCGACGCGTCGGTGACGCGACCGGTCAACGTGGCGGCGGTGGGCTCGGCCGCCCGACTGGAGCGAGGGGCAGCGACACCGAGAAGCAGAACGGCGAACAGAAGAGCGAGCAGACCGCGATGGTCGGTGCAAGGCCGGGCGTAATTACAGGAGTTCATGCGAAAAAGTGGGCGAACCGGGGGGGGGGAATTCCACGTCACCGCGGGTGCTCGGTGGGGACGGCGCTCGCTCGGCTTTGCGGATTGGTGGCGGTCATTCGGGCGTCGGTCGCCGGGATCACAAGGCGAAGAAACACACCTCCGACCACGGGCTGTCAATCGCGAGCGCAACGCCCGATTGTCGGTCGCCCCCCTGTAGCGGCGGTCTATGACCGCCGTCCGCGTCTGACCGATCGCATCAATTTCTCGGCGGTCATAGACCACCGCTACAATTCCAGTCCTTCGGGGCCGGCAATCGAGAGAGCGCCTGTATTCGGCGCCGGATTGTTCGAAGTCGCTTGGCGGCATAATGCCGGTTGCGTTTTCATCGACGGGTCGCTTCATCGCGCCTGTCCCCACCGCTGGAAAAATGCGTCCTGCCGGTGCGCACGCCTCCACCACCAACGATTCATGGAAGGGTCTGGAAAAATCCCCGCCGTCGGTGCACGTCAATCGTGGACGGTTTCTTCCAGTCGAGCACGGCCACTCGGGGTGGCTGAAAGTTCGAACCCCAGCGGGAGACGCGCGGTGCAACGGGTCCGATGCCCATGAAACAGGCGATGGCCGCAAGAACTGCGCTGCGGGTGGCGCTGGGATTCGTCTTGGGCATGGCGGTCGAACTCGCCGCGCAGCCGGGCGGCGACCTGCCACCCGGCGGGCCGCTGCTACCGGAATCGGCCTTGCCCGCCTACGAACGAGACATCGATCACGCGAGGTTGATTCGAGGCTGGAACGGGGGATCGCTCGCGCGTGGTCGCGAAATTTACCAGCAGGTTTGTCACAGCTGTCACGGGGATTTGAACGTGCCGGGATCGATTCCCACCTCGTTGCGGTTTGGCCAGGGTGTTTTCCAGCATGGCGCTGATCCGTACATGCTATATCAAACGCTGACTCGCGGCTGGAGGCAGATGCTTCCGCAGGTGCAACTCGTCCCGCAGGAAAAGTACGACGTCATTCACTACGTGCGGGAGTATTTTCTCCGGGAACATAACCGCACGCAGTGGTTCGAGGTGTCGCGGGCCTATCTGGACGGGTTGCCCAAGGGATCGAGCAGCGGGCCCGTCGCCGTGAAGCGCGAACCTTGGAAGGAGATGGATTACGGCGGGTTCCTGATCGGCACCTTCGAAGTGCTGGATGCCGCGCGGCGGCAGGCGAAGCCTCCGGCCGGCAGCCAGCAGGACTATGTCGCGCCCAATGCCAACATCGCCTACAAGGCCATCGCGGTCCGACTCGATGGCGGCGAGGGCGGCGTGGCCCGCGGCAGCGCCTGGCTGGCGTTCGAACACGACACCCTGCGCGTGGCGGGAGTCTGGACCGGAGAGGGATTCATCGACTGGCATGGCATCAACTTCGACGGCCGCCACGTGGTGCGGCCGCGGACGATTGGAGATCTCCGTTTCGAGACGGCCGATGTTCCGGGTTGGGCCAATCCCGCCACCGGCAACTTTGATGACCTGCGGCTGCGCGGTGTCGATCAACGGCCGTACGGTCCGCTGCCCCACGCGTGGGGCCGGTATCGCGGCCTGTTCCGCCACGGCGCCCGTACGGTGATTTCGTACACGGTCGGCCAGGCGTCGGTGCTGGAGAGCTACGCGTTGTCGTCGGCCGGCGAACCCGTCGTCGTGCGAACCATCAACGTGGGAAAATCGGCCCGGGATCTCGCGGTTCGTCTCGGCAATGCCGGCACCGCAGTCACCCTGCGGGCACCCGTGGGTGTGCAGCGAAGCACGGAGGACGGATTCGAAGTCGTGCGCATTCCCGCGTCCCTGACGCCGTTGCGGTTTGCGGTGGCTTATGGCCGGACCGTGGGCGAACTGGCGGATCCCGCGGATCTCACCCCGTTTACTCGCGGCGGCCCGGCCCAGGCGTCCGAGAGGATCGAGACCGCCGTCATCCGGGGTAAGCCGGGCGGCCCCTTTGTGGTCGACAGTTTTTCGCTTCCTGCGCGAGCGGCGAACCCGGCCAAGAGCTGGATGCGCACCACCGGGCTTGATTTTGTCCCCGGCGACGATGCGGCCGTCGTTTGCTGCTGGGATGGCGACGTCTGGCGGGTCGACGGGATTGCCGGCGATCGCGCTACGGTCAGCTGGCGGCGGATCGCGTCCGGCCTTTTTCAACCGCTCGGGGTGAAGATCGTCAACGGCGCGATCCTCGTGTCATGCCGGGACCAGATTGTGCGGCTGCGCGATCTCAACGGCGACGGCGAAACCGATTTCTATGAGTGCTTCAACAGCGACCATCAGGTCACCGAGCACTTCCATGAGTTCGCGATGGGGCTGCAAGCCGACGAGCAGGGAAATCTGTATTATGCCAAAAGCGCCCGACATGCGCGCCCGGCCTTGGTGCCGCAACACGGCACCCTGCTCAAGGTGACCGCCGACGGCGCGAAGACGGAGATTCTCGCCAACGGCTTTCGGGCGGCCAACGGCGTCTGCCTCAATGCGGACGGGAGCTATATAGTAACCGACCAGGAGGGATTCTGGATGCCGATGAATCGAATCAACTGGGTGAAGCCCGGTCGTTTCTACGGCAACATGTGGAGTCATGGCGCTCCGGCTGACAGTCGCGACGAGGCCATGGCTCCGCCGCTGTGCTGGATCGACAAGCAATTCGACCGCTCGCCCGCGGAGCTGCTCTGGATTCCCCGCGGGGTGTGGGGTCCGCTCGCGGGGAAGCTCGTGAACCTGTCCTATGGCCGCGGCCGGATCGAGATCGTGCCGCACGAAGAGGTCGGCGGCTTGAGGCAGGGTGGGGTGGTCATGCTGCCGATTCCGGAGTTTCCCACGGGCATCATGCGCGGGCGGTTTTACCCCGGGTCGGATCAGCTTTACCTCTGTGGCATGTCCGCCTGGGCGACTGACCAGATGCACATGCCGGGCGGATTCTATCGTATCACTGCCACCGGAAAACCGGTGCATGTTCCGATCGGTCTGCAAGCGCATCGGAACGGCCTCGACCTCACATTTTCCGATCCCCTGGAACCCGAGACCGCCATCACGGGGGCCAATATCACTGTCACGACCTGGTCGTTGATCCGAAGTGAGCGCTACGGCTCTCCCCGTCAGAATGTAAAGCAGCTGAAGATTGCGGCGGCCAAGATATCGGCGAATGGCAGGACCCTCAGCCTGACGCTGCCGGAAATCGAACCCGTGTGGCAGATGGAGGTCCGCTACGACTTAAAGGGAGCCAATGGAGAAGGAGTGACGGGCAGGTTGCAGAACACAATTCACACGCTTGGCGAGCCGCCAAGGTGAGGCGCGTGGCGCGCGCGGATCGGGACACTCGCCGGGATGCTGCCGCGCGAAACGAGATTGGGGGCGCATCCCACTTTCTGGACAATTGTCATTCTCGTGCGTGTTCGCCCGGTTCGTAGTTCCGGCTTCAGCCGGTCTCGGCGGGTGCTCTGGCCGTCTAAAGACGGAACTACAAACAACGTTGTCCAGAAAGTGGGATGCGCCCCGAGATTGGCGGCATCAGCCTTCGGGGCGGACTCGATCGTCAAACGTGCGCAGCGTTCGTAGTTCTGCCGGAGTTCGCAGCACCCTGAACCTGAGCCGGTAATGCCGGCTTTCGCCCGGCGCCAGGCTGGCATCAACCAAGGAGTGACGATCCCTCGCCCGGCCCAGCAATGAACCATAGAATGGCTCGAGGGCGCTCGCGTATGAGCCCTGCGGACCATAGTGCTGCCAGTGTGCCATCCGGGGAAAGGACTTGGCGGGGTAGGTGAGCTCGAGGCCCAGCTTCAGGCGGTCGTTGATCAGCCCGACATGGCAGTCGCCATCCGCCTCGGGCTCGGTCGTCACGATCAGACCGCGTTCGCCGCCACCCGCGTGCTCCGGCAGCGCGACGGGAACGCGCTTGAGCCGGTTCATCGCCGCCTCGGACAGGGGTTGAACAATGTCCTGGCCGGCCGGCGGCGGCACGACCCAATACTGGGCGCGGCCGCGGTAAATAAAGCGGGTTCCCTGGTCGAGGAGGGGATAGCCAAAATTGCAGTGGTACAACCAGTGGTGCGGGCTCGATGTGTCGCCGCGGTTGGTCACCTCATCCTCGATCACAATTTCGGGTTGGCCCAGGCTGCAGCGGAGCGTACGTCGGACTTCGAGTAC
This sequence comes from Opitutaceae bacterium, assembly GCA_044344465.1. Taxonomy (GTDB): domain Bacteria; phylum Verrucomicrobiota; class Verrucomicrobiia; order Opitutales; family Opitutaceae; genus ER46. Next base: position 29,829 of record JBIJCX010000010.1, on the reverse strand, counting down.
GGGGCCAAAAACCCGGGTGTCGCGGATGATGAGTCCGATTTCCATGTCAGAGCGGGAGCGGTGTGGGTCAGGATTGCGCAGGGTTTCCACCCGCGCCGGCGTGCTGGAGAAACGTCCGTGCAGCGATGTGGTCACCGCCCCCTCCAGGCGCGATCCGCCAATATACTCGGGCCCGCAAGTGGTCAGCAATCCGCCGGGCCAACCACGCAGCCATTCGTTGCCTTGATGATACGCCGGGCTTGGTGCGGGCAGCCCATTGGGCGAAAGGAAGGCGAGGCCGAACTCATTATAGCTCGCATCGACAATGTCGCCGCCACGATCCAGCGCGACCGTGAAGCGCAATCCGGCCCCGGTATCAACGATGGCCACCCGCGTGCCGGCGGCACCGCCGGCGCCTGGTGCATCGAGGGTGCCCGTGCGGATGCCGCCGATTTGATGAACGTTTTCGAACTTGTTCAGGTCGAAGGAGGCCGTGACCGGTGCTGGCTTCATTGGCGTGTAGCGCGGGGATCAATCGCCTCACCACGGCGGCAGTGCCATGGTGCCGCCGTCGAGAACGATCGAGGTTCCGTTGATGTAGCCCGCCTCGTCGCTGAGCAGAAACGCGGCGGCCTGGGCGATGTCGAGCGGTTGTCCGAGCCGGCGCACCGGGATGCGTCGAGCCACATCGGCATAGAGCTCGGCCACCGGCTTGTTCCATCCTTCGCAGCTCGCCGCCAGCATGGGTGTGTCAATGGTGCCGGGGCAGACGCCGGCGACCCGAAGCCACCCGGCATGATCGACAGCGAGGCAGCGAATGAGCGCCTCCAGGGCGGCTTTGGATGCGCAATAAAGCGCGTGGGCGGGGAAGCCAACGAAGGCCGCCACCGAGGTCGTGATGACGATGACGCCCTTGCCTTGCCGCTCCATCACCGGCACGGCGTGCTTGGCGGTCCAAAACACGCTCTTAACATTCACATTCATCACCTTGTTCCAAATCGCGTCGTCGAACTCGGTCACCTTTCCGCGGGCCCAGACGCCGGCATTGCAATGCACGCCGTCAATGCGGCCATACCACTCGACCGTGCGCTGGATCAAAGCCTGGACACTCGCTTCGTTCGAGACGTCGGTGAAAACGAACCGCACGTCCTGGCCGGCGGCGCGCAATTCCGTTTCGAGCGCCTCGCCGTTGTCGGCCTGATTGGAACCGATGACGACGCGGGCGCCGAGCGAGGCAAAATGCCGGCTGCAGGCTTCGCCTATCCCCGACGTGCCACCGGTGACGATGATGACTTTTTCTTTTAGAGACATGGGTTTATTTCCAGGGCAAATCGCGGTCTTTTTTGAAGGTCATGTATTCGACCACCGCACCGTCCTTGATCACAAATGCGACCATGAATCCGGGCGATGGGCTGAAGGGCTTCAGGAGAACTTTCGCGCCGCGCAGGGCGGCGTCCATGTCATCCACGCGATAGGCGACATGCGGCAGGTCGCGCACCGGGCCCTTCACCGGGCTGTCCTTCTCGAAGCGCAGAAACTCGACCTTATAGGGATGCTTGCGCGGGTCCGTGACCCACACCTTCGTAGCCTCGACGTAGACCTCGCCAGGCTGGCTCGTATCGGTCGGGAGGCCGATGTGATGAAACTTAATTTTAGGACTCTTCTTCGTTGTTTTTTTCATGGTTGGCGGTCGGCGGCGATGGCGCGGTCGGCCATCCTGAAAAAATCGTTCTCCGGGGCGTAACCGAGCACCGTGCGCGCGCGAGTGATGTTGATTTCGAAGGGATGGTAACTGGGACAGCGCAGTTCGACGGTCGGGATGCCGAGCTTTCCCGACAGGTACTCCGCGGCGACACGATAATCAAATGGGGCGGGAGCGGCGATGTTGAAGGTCTGGCCCATGGCGGAGGGATTATCGATCATCCGGTCAAAGGCCTGCATTACATCATCGACATGCACGATATGCCGGCGGAGGGGCCGGCCGCTGGCATCGGTCAGAATCGGGATGCGCTCCTGTTGGGACCGCACCAGAGCCATGGTCTCTGCGCTGACTTCGCCGAAGCCGTGCCCCTGCTCGGCCGGTCGGACGTTCTGGAGGAGCGAGAAATGTCGCAGCAGGTCGCTGCCCTCGAACACCCAGGACGATCGCAGCACCGTGACCGGCACGGCGTACTGGATGGCATATTGCTCTGCCATGACCTCCTCCATGACCTTGGAAAAGGCATAGTATCCCGGATACGCGGCCCGCGGGTGGTTCTCGTCGATCGGAATCGGCTGAGGGTAAAACCAGATCCCCAAGGCCGCGTCGCCGCCGAACAGCAAAAACTGTCGAATTCTCTGCCGGCGGCAGGCCTCGAGCACGTTGAACGTTCCGCGCACGCTCACCTCGAAGAACGTGGCGGGGTCCTCCTTCGTGGTCGCGAGTTGGACGACGATATCGGCGCCGCGTACGACTTCGTTGACCGCCGTTTGGTCGGCGATGTCGCCGGAGAGGGAGGTGACATTCCGGCCGGTTACAGCGGTGCGATGCACGAGGGCGCGGACGGCAAAGCCGCGCTGTTCCAGCAACGCGACCACGCGCCTTCCGAGTTTGCCGCCGGCGCCGAATACGGCCGCAGTGTTCATGCGGCTAGAGTTTCACCAACTGGCCCGTGGCGGCCGATTCTTCCGCGGCGAGACAGGCCACGACCGCCGCCCGGGACTCTTCCGGAGAAATGACCGTCGGGCGCTGCCCTTGCATCACGCAGTTGACGAAATAGGCGATTTCGTCGCGCAGGGCGCCGGCGCGCACGCCATGCAGGAGCGGCCAGTAGGTGGTATCGGGCGAGTGCCAGCCGGTCTTGTCGCACAGCGAAAAATTGGGATGCGTTTCGTGGATATGGATGGAACCTTCCGTGCCAATGATCTCCATCCGTTCATCGATCTGAAACGCGGTCGTGTCGGGCAGGCACCAGTTGTCCTCCAGCACGCCAATCGCGCCGCTGTCGAAACGGTACATCGTCCAGCCCAGGTCAGGGTTCTTCATGCCGCGGAGGTTGATCGTCTGCGCATAGGCGCTGACAATCTTCGCGCCCGTGAACCAGAGCATCAGATCGGTATCGTGGACACCGTCGCCGATGATCGGTCCGATCTTGGGCAGCACCTGCGCACCGACAAACGCCGGCAGGTTGCGCCGGGCATACAGGGACACGATTTTTCCGATCTTGCCGGCGGCTATTTCCTGCTTGGCCGCCGCATAGCGCGGGTTGAAGCGGCAGATGTGCCCGACCATGAAATACCCCTTGGCCGCCCGGGCCGCCGCGACGATGGCATCGCAGTCGGCCAGGTTCGAGGCCATCGGCTTTTCGAGAAACACGTGCTTGCCCGCCTGCAACGCGGCCAGGGTCGGCGCGGCATGCTGGTCCCACATCGTGACGACGCTGACCGTGTCCAACTCCGGATCCGCCAGCATCTGGTTGTAATCCGTGAACAGTCGCGTCACGCCGAAGGTCTTGCCGACCTCCGCGAGCCGGGCGGGATTGCGCGTGCAGAGAGAGTGCAAGTCCGCGTTGGGGAGTCCGGCCAGCACTTCGCAGTGTTTTTCGCCGAACCAACCGAGGCCAATGACACCATGTTTGATTTTCTTCATTTGTCTCCTTTTCCGAGCGCGAGAATCGCATCCAGCGCGCGGGATGTATTATGGATCAAGATTTCCGGGCAATATTTATAGAAGGGGACGGGCGGGATCATCTCGGCGGCGATCCAGCCATCATAACGAATCTGACGCAGGCTCTGCATGACGGCCGGCCAGTTCACGTCACCGGAGAGAAGGTCACAGAATCCGTCCACGGTGCCGACGTTCCGGCGGTAGTCCTTGAAGTGCACGCGTCGAATCCTCTGCCCGAGCGTGGTGATCCAGTGTTCCGGGTAGCCCGTCTGCAGCGCGTTGCCGGCATCGAAATAGCTGGCGACGGCGGGACTTTGCACGCCGTCAATGAAGGCCCGCATCTCGAGCGGACTGAGGAGGAACTTGTTCCATACGTTTTCGACGCACAACGAGACGCCGGCGCGTTCGGCCTTGGGTGCCGCCGCTTGCAGAAAATCGTGCGCCCGCTGGTAGGCCAGGTCGTAGGGCACCACTTCGGCGCCGGGAATAAAGTCGACCCCGACGGTTCCCGGGATGACGAGGACGGCGTCAATGCCGAGGTGAACGGCGCGGTCGATCTGGCTGGCCAGGATTTGGGCCGCGCGCTGGCGCGTCGCCTCGTCGGCACTCGCGGCATTGGCGCCCCAATAGAGCCCGGTCGCCAGCCCGCTCAACTGCAACCCCGCGGCCTCGACCTTGCGGCGGACCGCGCGGAGAGCTTTCGGCGTGCTGGTCATGGAGACCGGACCGGCTTCGGTCAGATCGATTTCAAAACCCGAGAATCCCGCGTCGCGTGCGACAGCGAGTTTCCGTTCCAGCGGCCAGTCCTGTGGGAATGACCAGATGTTGATCGCCTTTTTCATGGTAAGAATCACAGTTTGATGGTCCGGCCGGTGGCGGCGGATTTGATCTCGGCCAGCACGGTTCGCACCGACTCCGCGCCCTGCGTCGGCGTGGCCAGCGCAGGCTGCACCCCGCGTTCGATGCAGTCGATAAAGTGGCGCAGTTCGTTGAAATAGCCGCCGAGGGAGGAGATGTTGCCGCCCGATTCCTTGGCATCGCCGACTCGCGGACTCGCGAAGGCCATTGGTTTTCGGGGACCCGATTTTTCCGCCCGGGTCAGGGTGGGGGAGGCGCAACTGTCGAAGTTGACCACGGCCTTTTCGAAGATCGCCTCGAAGCTCATCTGGAAGCCCCATTGTTCCGGATAGTTCCAACCGCCCTCGGCGGTCACGGCGATATCGTCAAAATGATAGGTGGTAAAGAGATGGCTCCAGCCGGTTGCATCCTTCGTGCCCACCGAGGTTACGGCCCGGGGTTTTCCCAAGAGGTGATGCACAAAATCCGTGTCGTGGATGTGCAGGTCGAAGGCCGCGCCACCGGACAGCTCCCCGTCGTTGAGCCAATCTCCGACGCTGTAGCGGGGCCTTCCCGCCCGGCGACTCAGGGACAAACTCAGCAATTTGCCACCACGCTTGCCGCGGACGAATGCTTCCAGTGCCTGGTACTCGGGCCAGAACCGGATGCATTGGCCAACTTGCATAATGACGCCGGCCCGCTTCGCCGCGGCGGCCAGGGCAAATGCTTCCTGCGCCGTCGGCGCAAACGGCTTCTCGCAGAAGACATGCTTTCCGGCCTGGAGCGCCTTCGTCACATAGGCCGCGTGGAACGTCGTTGGCACGCAAACGTCCACCACGTCGATTTTCTCCCCGGCCACGGCGGTTTCGAAATCGCCGTAAACCGGTGTGTTCAGACCCAGTTTCTTCATCATCTTCCGGGCCGCGCGGACGTCCTGGTCGACAATGGCGGACACTTTCGCGTCGGGCAGCGCCGCATAAACCTGAGCGTGCAGTTTCCCCATGAAGCCAAATCCTATCAGTAATATATTTTGCATAATCGTGAATGAAAAGCGGTCGTGCAGGATGCGTTATTTCGTGAACGGTTGCGAAATGCGGAGGTAGGCGAACAGGTCGCGGAGCTGGGTGTCGTCAAGATTTTCCAAAAGGCCTTCCGGCATGAGGCTGCGTCCGATGGGTTGCAGATCCTTTATCTCCGATTGCCGCAAGGTAATGTCCTCACCCTCGAGACCGCGCAAGACGAGAATCTGGGCGTCGCGCTCCACGAGAAAGCCGCTCAGGCTGCGTCCATCCTTCGTCTGGACCATATAGTACTGGAAACCTTCGCGGATTTCGGCGTTGGGATTGATAATGCTCAGAAGCATCGTGCCCAGGTTGTCGCGTTGATAATTGGTTAATTCCGGCCCGATCTTGCCGCCTTTGAAGAACAGTTTGTGGCAGCTGGCGCAGCTGTTCATGTATACGGTCTCACCGAGGTAAGGGTTGCCAGTCCCTTTTTTCAAAATCGCCTCCACCTCCGCGATACGTTTGTTCCAGTCTTTCCCGCCGGCCGCGGCCACCGGTGGAAACACCTTGGCGAGCAGGGCGACGACCTCCTTGTCCTGGTGTCCCCGGATGCGGTCAACAATGTCCGGCGGAACGGCATTGGCGGGAATTCCTCCGGCTTGGACGGTCTGCAGCAGATCCATGCTCCAAGACGCCCGGCTGGCCAACAACGCGAGTGTGGCGGTGCGAATGTCTCCCGTTGTCGTTGGCAGCAGCGCGGCCGCGGCCGTGCCGATTTCCTTTCGATCGTAGGCCATCAGCGAGATGAGCGCAGCCTTGCGGAGGGTCGGAGGCTCGCTGCCGGCTGCCACTGCAAGCAGCAAACGCACCGCGTCATGGCTGCGCACCTCGCCAAAGACGCGCGTATAGAGCAGGCGTTCGTCCAGGCGGGCCTTCTTGTTTTCCACGGTGGCCAACGCCTCTTTGATCGCGGTCGCGTCTCCCTGCCGAACCCGCACGATGAGGGGTGATTGGCCGGAGGCTACCATCGCCTGCAACAATTCGTCAGGCAGGCCGGCCATCTCGCGCCCGCGGTAGGCCTCTTCGAAACCCTTCATCAGAAAGGCGGTATGCTGGGGGGTCGGCGCCATCCGCAGCAGTTGCGCACACACGAGCAGATCCTGGCGCCGTCCTTCGAGCGCAAAGCGCCGCATCAAGCGCGGGAGGAGATGCTGCTGCACCAGCGGACGATCCCACAGGGAAGCGTTCTTGAAGAAGTCGATCACCGCCGCCCGATCGATCCCAATGTGAGACTCGAGCACCCACCACGTCAGCAGCGGTATATAGAGATCGGCGGTATCGCCGGCCCGGGCGAGTGAGGCGGCCACAAGCGCTGGGGCGGGCGTGGGCCGGGCGGCCGGACGATCGGTCGCATCGCCATCATTCGCGGTGAGCGCTGCGACGAGCGCCAGCGCCTGCACCGTGGGAAGGCGGCGGGCGGTGGAGGCGATTTGCGAGCGCACCTCGGCGTCCAATTCGCTGCGCGTCAGGCTTGAAAGCGCCTGCATGACCCCAGGCGGCAGATCTCTGGCGGCGGCCGCACCGATCCCCATGGCGCCCAAGCCGCGATTGATCCCGTATTTATCGCCCAGCAGCCGAACTGCCCACATCCGCACCGGCGGATAGGCATGTTGAAACGCCGCCTGCGCTGTCGCGTCGCTCAGCGCACCCATCTGCTGCAACGCCCAGAGCGCGCCCAGTGCGCCCAATTCGGCGTCCTGCTTGAGCAACTGCTGCAGCTTCGCCACGGCGGCGGCATCCTTGCGCTCACCGAGCAACTGGGCCGCCATCTGACGGTGCCATTTGTTGGCGTGCGACAGCAGCGCGAGGAGCTGATCGGTCGATTTCTTTTCGAGGTTCGTGTCGCGCTCCAACACCGCGTCCTTGCCCCGCAAACGGTAAACTCGCCCCGTGCTCGGATCGATCTGGCTCTGATAATGCTGCCCATGGGCGATGTAGAATTCGTACATGTCAGAGACGAACAGGGAGCCGTCCGGAGCGTTGACGATAAACAACGGGCGGAAGGCCACATCCTCGCTCCACATGGCGGGACCATGGTCCTTGGTCTCAAAGGTGGAGCCGATTGCCCGGCGTTCGGCGTCGATCACGACGCTGTGCAGCGGATCGAGGGCGAAAAGGTGGCCCTGATACTTGGCCGGCATCGCCGTTCCCTCGGCAAACGCCCCGAAATGGGAAAAGCGCGCCACCGGATTGAGCGTGCCCATCATCGGCAGTTCACCAAAGGCATACGGATTTCGCCCCGGCCCGAACTTGCCGGGATCCACGCCCTGCTTCAGGTAGATTCCGCCCTGTACATAATGCCAGCCGCGCGTGCTGCCGCCGTTGTGCCCGGAATAAAGTCTGCCCTGCGCATCGACATCGAGGCCGAACGGGTTGCCCGACCCTTCGGAGAAAATGTCGTACTCCCGCGTCTCGGGATGATAACGCCACACCATGCAACCCTCGAAATAGACGCCCTCCGCCTTCGCCGAATCGAGGCCCGGCCGCGTCACCCGGCTGGACGTCGTGCTGCCTTGCCCGCCGTAAAGCCAGCCGTCGGGCCCCCAGACGAGTCCGTTCGCCACCGAATGGGTGTCCTGCAGTCCAAATCCCTGCAGGTGCACGATCGGCGGTCCGTCGGGAATGTCGTCATAATTCGCATCCGGATAAAAGAGCAGGTACGGCGAGTGCATCACCCAGACCCCGCCCCGGCCGCGCACCGCCGCATTGGCCATGTTCAGGCCGTCCTGGAAAACAGAATGTTTGTCGAAGACGCCGTCACCATCGGTGTCCTCGTGAATCGAGATTACGTCGGCGCCCCGGTCATGATTGGGCGGCGCCGGGGGCACGCGGTCATAGTGCGAGCGATAGAATTTGTCCCGGCTCACCATGTTCACGCCGGCGGGGTAGGGATATTGCCGGTATTGCGAAACCCAAAGCCGGCCGCGGGAATCGAAGCTCAGGTGGGTCGGTTGGGTGACCTTGGGCTCGTGCAAGAGCAGGTCGACCTTCAAGTCGCCGACCGATTTCATCTTGGCGTAGGAATCCGGTGGAGAAAGTCGCGGGCCCGTGACGTTCTGGGCGGAGCGTCCCAGGATGCGATTGGACTCCCGAAACGCGTCAAAGGATGAGGTCGCCGGCTTCGCGCTCTGTGCGCCGCCGGGTTGGTAACCGTCGCCGGCGCGAAACTCCCAGGGGCCCTCCATCACGCACTCCATGAAATAGTTCATGATGAAGGGTGCCTCGCCGAGGAATCCGCCGGGACCGGAGCCGTTGTAGACGCGGATGGCGACTTCGTTCCACTCGCCCTTGCGGAGGGTGCCGACCGGCACTTTGTGGCGATGTACCTCGCTTCGCCCACTCTTGAAAGCCGGCGGAAACTGCCCGCCCGCCCCGATCTTCACCCCGTTGACATAGGCCTCGTGCGCATCCGCCAAGTCGCGGATGTTGAGACTCACCGATTCTTCATACAAGTTGCGTTCGTGCTTGGTGAAGAAGCTGTCATGGACTTTTACCCACGTCCGGTACCAGGCGGTGCCGTCGAAGTTCTTCGCCGCCACGGGGCCTTTCGCTTCCCATGCGCCGGGCACGGTGGCCGCTTCCCAGTCGGCGGCCAGGAGCGCGGAGCCGCATAAGCTGAGCAACAGCAGGGTGGGGCGGAGAAGGTGACTTAATGGGGTAAGCATTGGCATGGGCAGGTGGGATCAACGCGCGGGGGAGTCATGGGTTCAACGAGCCGCGACTGCTCGTCGCCTGGGTGCGGCACCGTTCAACAGCCGGCAGAGGTGCGGTCAAAAAGTTCGTGCACGACAAGGGAGGACATCAGACTTATGTTGTGCAACAAAGAAAATATGTTTTTTTAACTTGCTTCGGCTTGGTTGGCTGTAGGAGCGGCTGTTTGCCGCGATGGATTGGTAAAATCGCGGCATAAAGCCGCTCCTACAGTTTTCGGCAAATGCCCGGAGCTTGCTCCGGGGATATTTTCTCGCAGGCGTGCTGGCGCGGTTTAGTTGATCCGGGGCAGCGGTTTGGCGACATAATCGGGCCAGACGATCACCTTTTGTTCATAGCCGGGGTCGCTGAAGGGCGGCCACACGGGGCTCTCGGTGCGGACCTCGTCGTGGGCTTTTTGCACCGCAGCCGTGAGTTCGGCGAGCTTGGCGCGCTGCGTGGCGCTCAGGTCATTTTTCTCCCCGGGGTCATCATCCAGATTGTAGAGTTCGTAGCCGATCAGCGGGGACTTCTTGATCAAATCCATCTGCGCTTCGCCGATGTTCCGCGGTGTCGGGCGCGGCCCGTCCAGCCAGGCGAGCAGTTTCCAGGGTCCGGCGAGCAACGCGATCTGCGGCTTCGAGGGCGCGAAGATGTACTGCCAGTAAAGCGGTTTGGTCCTGACGATGGCGCCTCCGGTGAGGATGGGCACGATCGTCGCACCATCGAGCGTACGATCGGCCGGCGCGGCGACTCCGGTGATCTCGCAGAGCGTCGGCAGAACATCGACCCCGCTGACGGGCTGCGCGGTGATTGAGCCGGGGCGGGTATGGCCGGGCCAGCGGACGATGCCGGGAACGCGCAGCCCTCCCTCGTACATGTGGCCCTTGAACTCACGGAGACCGCCGGACGATCCGGCGTTGTGCCATTTCGTCCGCGCGGGGCCATTGTCCGAGGTGAACCAGATGACGGTATTGTCGGCAAGCCCTTGGGCTTCGAGGGTGCGGAGAATCCGGCCGAAGGCATCGTCCATCTGGGTGACGTTGCCGTAATAAGCGACCCGGCTGGGATCGTCGGAATGGTCTTTTTCGTAGAGGGCGCGGAAGCGCGGGTCGGTGGCGATCGGTTCATGGGGCTCATTGAACGCGACATAGAGGAAGAAGGGCTTCGACTTGTCGCGGATCGTGGTCAGCCAATTGACCGCTTCGTTGGCCACGATGCCGGCGGAATAGCCTGCGATCGGGCCCTGCGGAATGCCATTGCGCACGAAATTGTAGGGATTGTGATGATTGGGCAGGGCGTTGTTCTGGACGGCAAACCAGTGGTCGAAGCCGTGATCGTTGGGCTGCGGTTGCCCCGGGAGATTGAACATCCCGTTGAGATGCCATTTGCCGACCTGGGCGGTGGCGTAGCCCGCCTTTTTGAGCAGCGAGGCGATGGTGATTTCGCTCTGGCGAAGGTGGGTCGGGCTCAGGAACGGGATCGCGTTGTACACTCCCACGCGATACGGGGTGCGACCGGTCATGATGCCGGCCCGGGCGGGTGAACAGACGGCCGCGGCGGAATACGTGTGCGTCAGCTTGACGCCGCTGGCCGCGAGGCGGTCGAGGTTGGGCGTCTTGATCTCGCGATGGCCGAAGCAGGCCAGATCGCCGTAGCCAAGATCGTCCGCCAGGACGAAAACGATATTGGGCGGTGGCGAGGCCGCCGGAGCAGAACACGCGCCCAGGATGCCCGCGAGCAAGACCAAGTTCCGTATTTTGAACATAGGGGGAAAGTTAGAGTTTTTCTGTGCGATGGGTTTGATCCTTCAGCGCGGCACCGCTCACTTCGCATCAGCGTCGCTGCGAATATAGGCCAGCAGATCGGCCATGCGTTGCTCGGTGAGGGAGGCCTCCAGTCCCAACGGCATGAGGGAGGCCCCCAGCGGGGCGGATGTTTTCAGGCTAATGCGCGGAATCTTTTCACTTCCGCCGATTCCCGCGACGACGATGGCATCGTTCGTCTCGGAGGCGATGATGCCGGCGACGGTGCGACCGTCGGTGAGGTGAAGAGAATAGGCTTCGAAGCGGGGATCCACCGCGTTGTTGGGATCGAGAATGTCCGACAGCAGCATCTCAGGCGTCTTGATCCGCACGTCGGTGATGTCCGGCCCCAGGTCATTGCCCTGGCCGCGGAATCGGTGGCAGATCGCACAGGACTGCGCGAATATTTCCTTTCCCCGGACCGCGGAGGCCGGCAACGCGGCGACGGCCGGGGCGTAGCGGCGAACCAGTGCCTTGCGATCCCCTTCGGTTTTCCCAAAAACCTCCTGGCCGAGCTTGCGGATTTCATCGTTCCCCGAATTCAGCATCATCCAGCGCCCCGTGGCGTCCACCAACGCAGGATTGATCTCGCCCGCCTTGATCCGCTTCAGCAGTTCGATCGGACTCTTCTGCAGGTACTGCATGGCGCCACTTCTCGCCCCACTTCCCATCTCCGGCAGATACTTGTAGAGCATTGGGGTGAGTGCGCGGCGGTCAAGGTGGGCGAGTACATCCAGCGTGGCCTTTTGAATTTCAACCGGTTCGCTCTGGTGCAAAAGTGCGCCCACCAGCGGTGCGGTCTCCGGGGCGGGCAGATGTTCCAGCATCGCGACGGCCGCGGTTCTTTCGTTGATCGGCCGGCTCCGATCCTGCAGCACCCGGGTGGCCGAAGCGACGGCGTTCCTCAGGCCGGCCAGCGAATCCGCCAGTTCCGCGGGCGGTTTGGCCAGCAAAGCCGAAATGCTCCGGGGCAGGGCCGCCGTGGTCTGGCGCCGAAGGCCCTCGGCGATTCCGCCGACTAGGGCCATCCGCCACCAGTTGCCGTGCGGGCCGACGTTCTCTCCGGCGAGCGCGGCGAGCACCGGCTTGAGCTCGGCCGCAATCCCCTGCGCGGCCAGCACGACCGCAAGTCCACTCACGAGTTCGATCTGGCTGCGGGAGCCTTGCGCCACAAAGGTCCGATCTTGCAACAACGCCGTGAGAATGCGGCTGGACTGGGTCAGACGCGAACTCAGGATCGCGGTGCGCATCCAGACGTCGTCGGCTTCCCGCGCCCCCGCGCGGACCAACGCCTGCTCGGCTTCGTGGCCCGCGACGCCACCGGCCCCGAGCAACGCCGCAAAGCGCACGCGTCCGGCCGGGTTGGACGTCAGCTCGAGCACGCGACGGCGAATGGCATCGTCCGACTTCAGAAAACGGGGCGAGAGCCACAAGGCGTTTTCCACCACGCCGGGCTCCGCATCCGCCAGCGCGAGGGCGACATGCTCGGCGGTCAGCCCGTTCAGACCTTCGATGGTCCAGAGCGCATGGAGCCGCCCCTGCGCCAGCGCACTATGGCGGAAAACGTTCTCCACCGCCGGGAGCACCGCGGCGTCACCCGCTTCGACCAACAGGCGTTGCGCAGTGTCGCGGTGCCAGCCGTTGGGATGTTCGAGCAGGGCGACACGCTTCGCCGGCTCGGTCGGCAGAGGGATGCGTCGCGGAACTGTGGCGCCGGTGACGGGCACAACCCGGTAGATGTGACCCCGATCGGATCCGGCCGCCATGTCATTGGCGGCGATATAGGCATCGGGAAAGAACCGGCTGCCATCGATAAAGCGCCGGTACATGTCCACTATGTAGAGGGCGCCGTCCGGGCCGGTCGTGACGTTCACGGGGCGGAACCATTCATCGTTGCTCGCTAAAAACTCCCGTCCCGGTTGGGCGCGATGGCCACGAAAACTTGGGCCGGAGGGCTCGAGGATCCAACGCGAGACCAACTCACCCGTGGGTTCGCAGACAAAGACGTTGTACAAATATTCCCGACCGAGCAGATCGCCGCGATAAACGCCGGTGCCGCAGGCCGCGGTAAATGTTCCGGCGTGGGCACTGGCGGTGGTGCGGAAAGTTTGCAAGGGGAACACCTTGCCGTCACCGCCCGCCGGCACGACATCCTCGTCACTGCGCGTCAGCAGCGCGGGCGGATTGCGCCGGAGATAGTGGTACGGCAGAACCGCGAACAGGGCCGGATTCCGATTCATGCTGAAGAATTCGTGCCCCCAGTCATCGAAGGCCTTCCCGAACTGGCCGGCCCCGGAGGAGGGTTCATAGACGCCGGTGACGGGATGGTAGCGGAAATTGTTCGTCAGCGCCATCCGCTGGTCGGGTGTCTTGGGCCGATAGACCTCCTGCTTGAACAATCCGAGGTTGATGTAGATCCAGTTGTCGATTCCGCGCCGGGGGGCGGACATCTGGCGGTCCACGTGAATCGATGGCGCGCACTTGAACAGGACCTCATGCACATCGGCCCGGCCGTCGCCGTCCGTGTCGCGGAGAAAGAGAATGCCCGTATTGGTCGTGACCACGAGGCCGCCCCGGGTGGCCAATATGCCTTGCGCGTAGTCGAGGTCCTCGGAGTAGGTGGTCGCGCGATCCATGCGCCCATCGCCGTCCGTGTCTTCGAGGACGCGGATTCGCGAGTTGGGTCGAGCGCCTACAGCGGCGTTATAGCCGATGTTTTCGACCACATACATCCGGCCCATTTCGTCCCACGCCACATCAACCGGGTCGGAAATCAAGGGCTCCGCAGCCACCAGTTCGATCCGCAGGCCGGCCTCGACGCGCAAGCGCTTGAGCGATTCCTCGGGGGCAAGAGGCCGGGATTGGATCTCGGGTTCGCCGGTGAACTTGGCCGCGGGGAGCAGGGAAGCGCCTGCGTTCATCACGAACGCGATGAGGAGCACGTGCAATGGCCGGTTGATTCGGAGGTCGGCGGCGCGGGAGAGCGGCCAATGGTATTTTTTCATTTCGTCGGCAAGCGCTGCAGTTGGGGATTGAAGACCCAGCCGGCGGGGCGCTCGGCCCGGCCTGGTAGATCCAGGTCGCCGACTGCCAACCGGGCCGTGCTTGCTAGTCCGGTCAGGCGGGCGACGATCTCTGGCTGGGTGGCGGCGACATCCCGGGCCTCAGCGGGGTCGTCGACCACGTTGTACAGGCGCGCGGGTGAGTTGACCGCCCTGGGCGGCGCGCTGGGTCCGGTTCGCTGACGTTCCAGCGGCAGAAACAACTTCCAGGGGCCCGATCGCACGGCCTGAAGTTGATCGTAGTGATAGTAACAGAAGACCTCGTGAGGAGTGCGCGCGCCGACCGCTCCGGCAAGGAGCGGCCAGATGTTCCGGCCATCGATCACGGTGGGACCCGGAGGAGTCGCCCCGGCCAGAAAGGCGAACGTTGGCAGGAGATCCATCATCGTGCCTAGTTCCTCGCCGACCGTGCCGGCTGGAACCCGCCCCGGCCAGCGCACCAGGCAGGGCACGCGCATGCCGCCCTCGGCCGGCGAGTTCATATAACCGGATAGAGGGGCATTGCTGCCCTGTTCGGGATCGCGCCGCGTGGCGGAATTATCCGCGGTCCAGATCACCAGGGTATTGTCGTCCAGTCCCAGGCGCCGCACCGCGGCCAGAATCTCGCCCGCCGACCAGTCGAGTTCCTCGACGGAGTCGCCGTAGGGTCCATGGCGGGATTTCCCCCGAAACGCCGCGCTGGCGAACGGGGCGCGCGTGCTGCCGGGCATCGCGTGCGAGATGAGAAGAAAGAACGGCCGGGCGCGATTCTCCGTGATGAAGCGGATCGCCTCGCCGGTTTCCCGCTTGGTCAGTTCGTTGCGATCCACTGGCGCATCGATCACCACTTCATCGCGCATCAGTGGCAAAGGAGGCCAGTTCTCGCCTTCGCGCGGAGTCATGTCGTCGCTATAGGGAATACCCCAATAATGATCGAATCCCTGGCGTGTGGGCAGAAACACCGGCTGGTCGCCCAGATGCCATTTGCCGATCAGCATGGTGGTGTAACCCACGGTTTTCAGCACCTCGGCGATCGTGATCTCGGAGGGATTCAGTCCGATCGGCTCGCCCGGTTGCAGGACAGGCCCGCCGCGGACGTTCCGGTGCAAGTTGAGCCGGCGCGGATAGGTGCCCGTCATCAACCCGGCCCGCGAGGGCGTGCAAACGTTGGCGGCGGTGTAGAAATGGGTAAGCTTGCGGCTTTCGGTGGCCAGGCGATCGAGGTTGGGCGTGCGGTGCAGTTTGGAGCCGTAGGCGCCAATGTCGCCGTACCCCAAATTGTCGCAGAAGAAGACCAGGAAGTTGGGCGGCCGGCCTTCGGGACGTGAGGGGGCGGCTTGGACGAACGCGGGGAGGCAAACCAACCAGAAGAAGGCAAGGAGAATTCGAGGTGCATTCATGGGTTTCAGTCTGCTTTGGGCTGGTTGGTGCGAAATCTTTCAGGCGGCGTCAATCTGGCGGGCGGCCCGGTTGGCGGAGCGCGTGGCGGCCTCGACGCCGCGCCAGTGGTTGTCGTACGCGGCGCCGGCAAAATGGATGCGTCCAACGGGTTCGATGAGGAACGGCCAGATGCGGGTCATTTGACCGAAGGGAAACGGCTCCCGCTCGCACCCGACGCAGGTTGGCTCCTCTTTCCACCATTGGTGTACGATCACCTGCTCGATGGTGTCCTTGGCCTTGCCAGGATAAAAACTGCGGAAGGCGGCCAGCGTTTCCTCGGCGGTCTGCACTGGCCTGCCCGTGCCAAAAAGCAGCCGACATTCGCCGGGCACCTCTTCGGCGGTTTCGCACACCGATCCCATGCGGGGGTCCCCGGTGAGAAGGTTGATGCTCGGGATATCGCCTTTCCAGAAAGGAGTCTTCGTTTGCAGCAGTACCCGAGAGTGCATGCCGAGATACGTGTGGCGCAGCGCGTAGGCCTTGACCGGAGACCAAGCGGGTGTGACATCGACAACGGAAAGAGACAGCGGCGACATGCACACAACGAGGTAATCGGCCGCCATGGTCTGTTTACTACCGCCGCCTTCGAAATGCACCGTGACCGCGGTGTCTGATTGCTCGATCCTCGTGACCGGTGCGTTCCGTCGCACGCGATCGCCGAGCCGGGCGGTGAAGGCGTCCGTCAGCACTTGGTTTCCTCCCTTGAGGCGGAAGATCTCTTTGGGCTGCAGCGGCAGGCCGCGCTGCTTCAAAATGGCGGCGATCCAGAGGCGATAAAGCGCCGACGCATCATTTTCCCGGGGCGGATTGGCGGCAGTGGCGCGACGGCCGAAACCGGAAAAGCGAACGGCGGCGTCGGAGGCGCCCGCTTGCGCGAGCAGATCGCCGGGCAGCATCGTATCCAGATGGTCGAGGCCGACGCCGAAGGGCTGGTACTCGTCCTTGAACTTCGCGAAATAGGGCTCGAGATAGAGCGTGGCGAGTTCGGACAGTCCGTGCTTGACGACGAATTCGACTTCGGCGGCGAGAAAACCGAGTCCCTTGAGAATTGCTGGATCGTTCATTTCCGCGTAGCTGTACCAGCGCCCGTTGATGCGCCGCTGTTGGTTCTGCCGCCGGGGCCATGGTAGCGCGGTCAGCCCGAACTTCTCGACGTACCGCCAGAAATCGTCGTACCCCGGCCGGGGAAAGTTTTCCGCGCCCACGTCCGCATAAAGGCCTGCGGGCAGCGGCTCGCGAATCGTTTTTACATGACCGCCCGTTCGTCGCGACGCCTCGAGGAGGGTGACCTCGTGGCCCATCTCCATCAGTTCGTAGGCACAACTCAGGCCCGCAACGCCGCCACCGGCGACAATCACTTTCTTGGCCCGGCTTGTCGCCGCGTCCGACCGGGAAACGACTAGGCCAGCGAGCAGGGTTGCGCCGACTTTGAGCGCTTCGCGTCGGTTCAGTTTCGAAGCCACGGACGGGCGAGGCGGAATGGAGCCAGTGGGAGGGGAAAGCATGGGTCTTGAGCGGCGTGAGCGTTTTGAATCGGAAAAACTTAGTGGTCCCCTCGCGCGGCTATTTCTCCGCGTCCCATGCCCGCAGCTGTTCGGCCGGACCGCCGCCGAAATAGGGATACTTGTCGAAGTCGTCGAACTTGGGATCGATGCGCGGGTCGCCGGTCTCCTTCATCCAGGCATCGACCTGATCGCTGAGCCGCCGTTTGACGGCCGCCATCGCCGGTTGCGCCGCGACATTGCGCAACTGGTCGGGATCCTGCTTGAGATCGTAGAGTTCTTCGGCGGGCCGCTTCTTGAAACTGAGGGCGAAGAGCGGCTGCATGGCCGGATCGGTTCGGTGTGCGAGCATGAAAGCCTTGGTTCGGCTGGGATCGATATCTCCATAATCGCCCACCGCGTAGTAGACAATGGGATCGCCGGCGGGCTGCCGGTTGGGACGAAGATTGCGGATATAGAGATAGTCCTTGGTGCGAATGCCACGTACGGGATAGCTCAGATCACCGCGACGCACGTTGGCGTGTCGCTCCCGCTCGACGAAGACGTGGTCGCGCGCCGTCTTGCCCGGTTGGCCGGTGAGAAGATCGTAGAAACTTCGACCGGTCATTTCCGGCCACGGAACCAGCCCCGCCAGCTCGAGAATGGTCGGGGCATAATCGGTCACCGAGACAAACGCTTCGATCACGCGACCTGCCGGTATACGGCCCGGCCAGCGGACAGCGAGCGGGACGTGGGTGCCGGCGTCATAGACATTGCCGAGGCCGCGCGGCATCTGCCAGCCGTTGTCGCTCGCATGGATGACGACCGTGTTGTCAAGTTCGCCGGCTTTTTCCAACACGGCGACCGCTTCGCCGAAGGCGGCGTCCATTTCCTCAACGGTCGCGAGATAGTCGGCAATCTCTTCCCGGACCGGCACGGCGTCCGGCAGGTAGCCGGGCACTCTTACCCGGCTGGGATCGATGCCGTGCTGTGCCCCCAGGCCCTTCTTCCAATTGCGCAGCGCGGTGTGCATTGAGCCGAGCCAGAAGAAGAACGGCTGCTTGTCCTGACGCTGGGCGAGAAACTCGGGAAAGCTCCGGTAGAGTTTTCCTGCCGGGGATTCCGTCCGCCCGTGGCCCAGGTAGATTCCCGGCGCCCAGCCTTTCCCGCTGTAGCCCGCGTGGTAGCCGCTCACGGTCAAGGCATCGACGAAGACCCGGAATTTCCCGGGAAACCGTCCGCCGTGATTTGCGACCTCTTCAAGCTGGTGCGCCGCCCGGCCGGTGACGAAGCTTGATCGGGTCGGGCCGCAGGAGGGCACCGGACAAAACGCGTTCGTGAAGCGCGTGCCTTCCCTCACCATGCGGTCGTAAACCGGTGTCTTGACCATGGGATATCCATGGGCTCCGGCATGGTCGTACAACCAGTTGTCACCGAGCAGCAGCAGAATGTTGGGTCTGGACTGCGCGAAGGCGGCGGGCACCGCGATCAGCAGCAGCCAGATGACGTGCGCCCGCTTGATGGGCAGAGATAATTTCCGGGAGGGCATGGGGACAGAGTTCAAATGCGAAAGAAGAGGCGCTGCCGATACAACCACCAGCAGAAGAGCCACAGGATCAAAAGCACGGTGCACTTTTCCCAGACGGGACCATAGGTGCCGGAGAAGAGATCGGCGCCAAACTGAACGCGCAACATCCTGCCGATCCAAGCCGGCCACAAGAGGGTCATGATGTACACCGCGAGTGAATTCGTGCCGAGGACGACGAGAGGAAAGGTCCACCGGCGCCAACCCAGGATTTCGATGATAAAATAGAAGCCCGCCAGCATCCACAGAGTCCAGGCGCCACTATAGAGAGCGAACGACGGCGTCCAGATGCGCTTGACCACCGGGCAAATCGTGCATCCCGCCGCCACGCCGACGACCATGCAGGCCGCGCCAGCCAGGAACAGCCAGCGCAGTTTCCACGACGGCGATTGCTCCCCCAGCAGCATCCGGCCGCTCATGACTCCGAGGATCATGTTCGCGATCGCGGGAATGAAATTCAGGGTCTGCACGCTGCCGACGTGGACTGAGAACGGCTTGTCCTGTGGAAAAAGGTTCAGCAGCCAGCGATCGAAATCGGCGGCCACATTCACATTCTTGCTCCAGTGCGCCCAGAAACCCGGCAGCAGATCGCTGCGCTTCAGGCCGACCGCCGCGAAATTGTAGTCGGGGCCGGGCAGGGGATAGAGCGCAAAAAGCAACCAGTAACCGGCGAGGATGACCGCGACCGACCAAACCTGGACGCGAAAACTCTGTTGCAACAGCAGGAACACGAAAACGTAGCCGAGGCCGATTTGAGTCAGCACGTTGAGGAAGCGGGCGTTCTGGCCCATGAGCATCATGCCCAGCAGGCACAGCACGGCGGCCCGGACCACGGCGTGCCGGCATTGGCGGCCGAAAGAATCGCCGTCCCGGGCGCGACGGGCGTACGAGAGGGGCATGGCCACTCCGACCATAAACATGAAGGCGGGCATGATGAGATCCCAGAACACCCCCCACTGCCACGGTGTATGGCTGAACTGGCGCGCGAGGTCCGGCCACATGGAGTCGGGAAATTTGTGCGCCATCTGGATCGTCCCGAAGCCGGCCGCGGCCAAGGTCAGCATGATGAAACCGCGGTAGGCGTCCAAGGACAACAGTCGCTCCGGCTTCTTCGCGCTGTTCATGGCGGAGATCGCCTTTGCTCCATCCGCGAGAGGAGGTGACGAGGGGGCGGTGCCGGCGGTCATGGAGAGAAGGGACTTAATCCAATGTTCACGTTGCAGGGAGAGGTCCTGGCCGATTAATCCACTTGGGGTGGCACATTGCCGAAGAGCCAAGGCGTCCCAGTTTGCTTTAAGCGGGGCGGGCTGGGCGCAGCGCCGGGCTTCATCTCGGCCGCGAGTCCGAGGTCGGCCTCGGCAAACTGCCGGCCGGCCGTGATCTCCTCGAGCGAGTGGAGTCCAAAGTCATTCATGAACTCCTGGGTGACGACCAGGATCGAGGCCGCGGTGTCCTTGAGCGACGTATTCAGGCGGCTGCCGGACGTGGTGTTGCCGCCTTGATAGCCCACATCTTTGTCGGCATCGACTTCATAGGCGGCCATCTTGACGAGCTTTGCGTCGCCGGCAGTTCCGGCACGCGGTTGGGTGCCGGCGAGGGAGGGTGGAGTCGCGGACTGGGCGATCGCCTCGGACACAGCCGGGAGAGTCAGGCCTCCGCTCAGAGCGACCATCAGACCGGTGGCGCGCAAACTTTTCACGTGGGGTAAGGGAGGCGTGGCGGGGGCACGACCGTTCGCGGCGTCTCGCGGGAGGGGCGCGAGTCTCGCGTCTGCGACGTGGTGACGGCACGAAAACACGGAAATATTGTAATGCAACAAACAAATCCTGTTTAATAGCTTGCATTGACATACGCCGTTACCTTGTTGGTTGGCATGGCCAAATCGCCAATCAGAGGTCACGGTCCGTCCGCCGCGAGTCCGCCGACGGACGTTGATCTAACGGCTCAAATTCGTCGCTCCCTGGCTGCCGCGCCCACCGACCAGCCATTGCCGACGACGCGTGAATTTGGCCAGCGCTTCGGCGTGGCCAACACCACGGTTTTTCGGGTTCTTCAGCGGCTGACCAAGGACGGTGAGATTTGGCAGCATCCCGTCAGCGGCCGATACTATCCGACGACCGCCCGCGCCCTGCTCGATCGGCCCAAGCCGGTGGCCTGCCTCATTCGGAGGTTGGAGTTGGGCAGTGCACAATACCGGGAGTTGCTGGAAGGCATCAGCCAAGGATGCGGCGCCCTCCACCGGACCATGTTGCTCTGGCATGACGAGTTGCTCGTGAATCATCCGGATCCACACGAACCTCCGGCGTTTGCCCCGGTCGCCCAGCAGCGTGCGATCTTGAACAATTTTCTCGATCGCCACGGCGAAGCCGCCGGCGGCTTCGTGCTCGACCACCTGTGGAGCGACGATGCGCTGCGGGTCCACGGCCCGCGCCTGAAACCCGCGGTGGTTCTCTTTCGCTCCTGTGCGTCGGAGGGATATGGCAATATCAGGGCCGACTTCCGTTCGGGGGCGCTCAAGGCCCTCGCCCATTTGCTCGGAAGGGGTTTTGAGCAGATCATTCCGGTCGAACCGTTCCGGGGCGATCTGGCGGTCGCCGAATTCGGTGCCGCGCTGGCAACCGCGGCCGACGAGCTCGGTTGCCGCGGTCGATTGAGCGGCATGGAGCCGGGCGGAACCGAGCGCGAGCGGGCGGCTTTGCTAGAACGCTTGCGTCGGGCGAACCGGCGCGTGGCCGTCGTCTGTCCCGAGGACAATGTTACCGCGCTGCTGCACGAAGCGGCGGCATCGGCCGGCATGCGCTGCCCCGAGCGCATCGGACTGCTCTCCGTCATGGGCACCGATTTGGCGACCAAGGCCGGCATCAGCTGCCTGCGTTACGACTTTCGCGCGATGGGGCGGCTGGCCGTCGATGCGCTCGGCAGCCCCGAACCGGTGCGTCAAGTGCTCGAGCCACAGTTCGTCGGCGGCGTTACCACGTGAGCTACTTCGCCTTTCCCAGCTGGGTCAGGTAGGCAAAGAGATCGCGCAGGTCCTCGGGGCTCAGCAGATCGGTGAGACCGGCCGGCATCAGCGAACCGATCATTTCGCGGCTCACGATGTCCATTTCGGCGACGGTGTGCTCGGTGCCGGAGGGATCGCGCAGGGTGAGCTCCGCGGCATTTCCGGCGACGACCACGCCGATGAACACATCGCCCTTCTTCGTCGTGACCTTCAAGGTTTCAAAACCCTCTTTGATTTCTTTCTGAGGTTCGAGGACCATGCCGATGATGAGTTCCAGCGGTTGGGCGCTGCCAATCGCATCGAGCGCCGGGCCAACTTCGCCGCCGTCCCGGCCCACGCGATGACACGTGAGGCAGGCAATTTCCGGACGACGATACACCTCGGCGCCGTGCTTCGCATCTCCCCGCGTGAGCACTTCGGCGGCGATGCTGCCCGTGACGTAAGGCGACGCGCGCAGCCGGCCAAATATAGGTACAATGGGCGCGCCCGATTTCTGGGCCACACGTCTTGCGGGGGGCGCAGGTGGCGGCCTTGCCCGGTCGAGAGCGATGGCCAGCTCGCGCCAGGCGGGCCTCCAGGTCGGTGAGCCTTCGGCGAAGACTGGCGCCCAGAGGGGTTTGAGCACGGCGACTGCGGCGCGCAGGGCCGTATCGATGAAGGGATCGCGCTGCTCTTCCGCGGCGGTCAAGACTACGCCCATCGACTGAACCCGCGGGATGTTGCCGGCCGCGACGACGGCCGCCAGCCGGACCCGCGAGTCGGCGTCTCGTGCAAGGCGTGACAGCTCCTCGAATACGGGAAAAGTGGGTGGCAAACGATCCGCCCAGCGCGCCAACGTGCCGGCGGCGTACGCGCGGGCTTCCGGGGTCGTGGCCGCCAGGACGCGCCGCAACAGCATGCTATCCACCGTCTCGTGGGCTTCCAACAGGCCGAGCGCCTGCATCAGCGCGAAATCCAAATCAGGGGTTTTCGGCTCCAGGCCCTCACACCAACGGCGCAAGGCGCTGGTCATCGCGGCGGTGTCGGCACCGAACAGGACGCGCTTGGCCTGATAGCGCGTCCACCGGTCCGGTGCACGCATCAGCTCGAAAAGCTCGGGAAATGCGGTTCCCGCAATTTTGGGCGGAGTGAGCAGCGGCCGGCCTTTGGCGGTAATGCGCCAGATGCGACCATGCCCTTTGTCGCGGTCGGGATGCCGGAAGCTCACCTGGTAGTGTCCAATGATCGGGTTGTACCAATCCGCAACGTAGAGCGCACCATCCGGTCCGAATTTAACGTCAATGGGCCGGAAACTGCCGTGGCGGCTTTGGATCAAAGGGGGCAGGGTGGGATGGTCCGCGATCTTGAGCCCGGCGCCGTCGCGTTCGACCATCAGGGTCCAGACCGAGTTGTTGATATAACCGCCGGCGAGCAGCAGACCCTGCCATTCGTCCGGAAAGTGCGCGCTTTCGACGATGTCCGGATTGCTGGTCTTGCGCCCGCGACCCTCTTTCCAGATCGGCGCGCGGCGGCCGCCTTCCCATCCGCGGATCAACTCCGGTGTCGGATAATACATCGTGCCGCTGTTGCCCGCGACGACGATCGGCTGTGCCCAGCGGGTAAAGACCCAGCCCCACGGATTCTGGGGATCGGCCGGACCGCCGTAGAATACATCGAGCCGTTGCTCACGGGGTCGGAGGCGCCAGAGCCCGGCCTGATTCAGCGTACTGATGCCCCAAGGTGTCTCGACGCGGGCAAAGCCGTGCAGCCCCTGGCAAAACACCAGTTCGCCGGCAGGCGTCCAATGAAACGAGTTTATGTTCTGGTGATTGTCGCCGGTCCCAAACCCGCGCAGCACGACCTCGCGCCGATCGGCCCGGCCATCGCCGTCGCTGTCGGTCATCAACCAAAGCCGCGCACCTTCGCCGACGTAGCACGCGGCGCCCTTGCCCGTGCCGGGCGCAATTTCCAATCCCGTGGGGATCATGAGCCCGTCGGCGAAGACCGTCGTCTTGTCGGCCCGGCCATCGTGGTTGGTGTCCTCCAGGATGAGCACCTGGTCATTCGGTTCCTCGCCCGGTTTCAGCTGCGGGTACGTCTTTGAACCGATAACCCAAAGCCGGCCACGTTCGTCCCAGCGCATCTGAATTGGTTTCACCACCCCCTCGGCCTCACTGGCGAAGAGATTGACCTCGAAGCCTGGCGCGATCTTGAAGCTGGCGAATTCCTCACTGGGCGCGTTTCCGACCTGCCCGCGGGCGGCGGCCACGACCAAGTGCGCTAACACTGCCAGAGAGATCGTGGCACGAAGGCAGCGCGTCGTCTTCATGTCACTTCTTCGCGCCCAGCTGCCGGGCAAGATTCCAGATCTCCGTCTCCTGCGCCGCAATGAGCGGAAGCCATTGCTTCATCTCCTCAGGAAACCAGCGGATGGACGGATCGAGATGATCGCGGCTGCTCGGCTGGACCGTCCGATCGCCGTTTAGGAACGCCCAATTTTGTGGCCGGGCATAGTGAAACCAGAGGAGGTTCTTGCGTTGAATCAAGTCAGCCAGGCGGAGTTCATCGGTTCCGACGAACTCGGCTAATCGTTTGCCCACACCCAGCATCTGGGCCGACTTCGTGGCGACCTCGAGCAGACCTCTTTCGTTGAGGTGGATGCCATCGCGGAAGTGCTCCGGCGGAATCGGCTTATCGTCGTCCGGTATCAGGCAGCGAAGTTCCCTTCGTTGCGCGATTCCCCGGATTGCGGCCGTATAAGCTGGCAGGGAAGTGAAGCGCGGGAGCGCTGGCGAGGCGCTCGATACCGGAGTTGGTCCCAGCAACGCCACCCGGCGCTTGCCGCCGCTGCTCAGTCGGTCGATCAGCTTTTCATAGGCCGCGGTGAACTCCGGTATTCTGCTCTCGCCTGCGAGGCTTTCCATCTGCCCAAACTGGGCGACGACCACGGTGGCCCCGATCTCGTCGAGTTGTTGCTCAAGCGACGGATAATTCAGATCGCGCGCCTGCTGGAACACCGTGTCGCCCTCCCTCGCCAGGCTGCGGAACCTCAGTTTATGATCGGGCAGGGTCCGCACCGCCAGCCACTCGAGCCGGCCCTGTTCCGCGACTGCCGCCATGTCCTCTCCGCCCACCAAGGCAATCACATCGTCCGGCCGGATAACAGACTCGGCCGCCGGGACAGTTGGAACCGCGCCAGCGAGGACAAACAGGGCGATGAAGGGCGAAAGCGAATTCACAGCGAGTGGGCGGAATCTATACTTGGGCGAGTTGGCGGCACTCACAATACGGCGTCCTGCAGACCACGCACAACCACGCATGCCACCCTATATTGAATATCGTCGATCGGTGCGCGATCTGCACGATCACAAATCGATGCGCGCGGAAACCCGGAAGTTTCGACCCTCACCCCATCCGCCTGCCGACAGGCTGTACGAGCGAAAATAGCTCTTGTCGGCGATGTTGTTGATGTTGGCGCTGAAATCCACCTTGCGCTCCAGGATTTTTGCGCGATAGCCGAGCATGACGTTCCAGAGAATATAGCCGGGGGTCCAGAGCTGTTCGGCCACGCCGTCCCGGTTGAGATCGAAATTGCCCTGGTATGATTTTTCCCGGTACTGGCCACCGCCGCCGATCAAGAGTCCCTTGAGGGGGCCGCCTGCAAAGCGGTAATTGGTCACCAAGTTGGAGCGAGTCTTGGTGAAACCCGGCAACGGCGTGCCATCAGGGACCGCCGCGAGGAATGCGTCCGTGAGCGGTGTGGGGGAATTCTGCGCCTTGGCCCGCGCCTGGAATGCCTTCAGTTGGGGATATCGATTGGACGTGGCCAGCTTGTTCGTCGCGTAGTTCCACGTCAACCGCCAGCTGGAGGTGAGATTCGCCACGGTTTCGAACTCCAACCCGGACGCCTTGGTGGCCTGGGTATCCGCCCCACCCGGATTGATGTCGGTAAAGAGTGCGCCCAACTCGGTCTGCGTGATCGCCGCCGTCACGGCCGGATTGGCCGCCACGCGCTTTGCATTCGTCACATAACCAGTCCAGTTCGACTCCAACCGACCGCCAAAGAAGACCCAGCGCAGGCCGTACTCGGCCCCGTCGCCGATCGACGGACCGCGCACGGTGCCCGGCACGAGGCCGTTGCCGCCAATGCCCGACGAGAGGGCCACGGCATCGGCAAAATTGTAATATCCCGACACGAAGTCGAAAAAGCGAACCACGCCGCCGTAATTGATCGAATCCTCGCTGATGCGCGTGATCACCGGCACCGTGCTGGACAGCACGTACGTTTCGCCGGACACCATGTTGTAGAAATCCCGATCCGGGTTCTGGTTGAATGAGTCGCGACGCCAGCCGACCATGGTGTGGATCCGGCCGCGGAAATAGGAGCCGGATGAACCGATGCCGTAACCGGGCGTCCAGTATTTGCGCGCCGTCAGACGGCCGGTGGCGCCGTCGGCAACCGCATCGCGCATCATGACCGACCGGCCCGGGACGACGCCGCCCTTGGTCAGTTCCGCGGCGTCCCCGTCCTTCAAGTAGAACCGGCGGTAGAAATAGTTGCGGCTCATCGTCGTGTTGTTGGCCTGGTACGCGGCTAGTGTGCTCGCATTGGTCAACGTGCCCGTGAAAAACGACGTCGCGGGATCGACAAACTCCGAATACGTTTTGTTGTTCGGAATACTCTGGTGGTAGACCCCGCTCGCCAGGATCCGCTGGGTCATGAACTTGAGCTTGAGGTCATAGACCGCGGTCAGGCGCATGTTTTGCATCGGCTCGTCGTGAACGAGCTTGCGGTGATAGAACTCCGTGTAGTGTTGGTTGTAGTAGGGATTGACCGAACCATCCGGCAGGGTGCGATTCGCGTCCATCCGGACCTGCGCCTGAAAAGACCCGCCCTTGGTGCGCACCTCGCGGTTGGCGGACTGGAGCGTGCCGCTCGCCTGAAGGTTCAGGTTCGTGAATACCCTCTGGTCGATGGACGCGTTGAACGCGCGATAGTACTGATGCTGATACGCATCCGGACCCGAGAGATTGAGCTTCCGGGGCAGGATACTTTCATCGCTGAGCACGATATTGGTTCCGGTGGTGTAGCGCAGGTTGACCGAACTAAAGATGGCACCGGTTTTCGGCACCACGGTATAGCCGCCGACCGTGGCGGAGTAGGCGGTGGTGGCGCCGGTACGTTCCGTGGTGGAGAAATTCTCCGCAATCATGTTATAGCCCATGGTCGTATTGTTATTCCCATACTCCATGTTCACGTTGATGTTCGTGTTCTTGAAGGGCCGGTAGTTCGCCGTGAAGTAGGCCGCAAAGAACTCCCGGTCGACGTGGTGCTGGAAGCCGTCGGAGGCGTGTTTCACCACCGCCATCCGCACCGCCAACTTGTCGTTCACGCGGCGGTTGAGATCGAATTCCGCTCGGCGCAGGCGGTAGGAGCCGGAGATGAGATTCAGTTTTTGCGCATCACGTTGATCGGCCGTCTTGGTCAGTTGGTTCATCAGGCCGCCAGCGCTGCCTTCACCGTAGAGGAAAGCCGTGGGCCCCCGCAGCAGTTCGACCCGGTCGATGTTATACGTGTCCATCGGTTGCGTCCAATAGATGCCGTTGCGCAGCTGGATGTTGGCGGTGATGCCGCGGAACACATAGCCGCCGGCGTCGATCGGAGTCTCGCTGTTGGTGCCGACCTCGCCGGTAATGCTGAACATCGAGAGTTCCGCCACCGTGGTCGCGTTCAGATCGTTGATCAGCTCACGGTTGATGACGGAGATCGAGTTGGGGGTGTCGCGCAGACTTTCCAGCGTGCGCGAACCGGAGAGGGTCTGCGTCGAGCGGTAGCCCTCGTCCTTCTTGTCCGTCACTTCGAAGATGGAAAGCGTGACAATCTCCTTTTTTTCATTTTCCGCCGTTTGAGAAGAAGCCGCGGGCGTTGTTGGCTGGGCGCGGCTGAGGAGCGTAAGGCCCAGCGTGGCGCTTGTCAGGGCGCCCAGAAGCACGAGGCGTCCGGCCAAGCCGGCGGTGCACGGCAATGAGGGTGTAGTCATAGTGGGGGAATAGGTCTGCTGACGGGAAACGGGAGACTCAGGTCCGAGGCCCTGTTGGTCTCGAAAAGCGGAGAAGGAACAGCGCAAAGGTGTTGTGCAACGAGTTTCGGATGTTATCCATGGTGTCTGCTCTCAGCTGGACTATTATGGCTCAGGCAGCCGTGGATCGTTGGTGGCGGTCCGGCGCAACGACAATTACCGCAAGCGTTGCAGGGCGGCTTGTGCGGCCTGGGGATGCTGCGCCTTGATGGCCGCGGCGATTTTTTTCACGGCCAGCACGGCTTCAGCGCGAACGGCCGCATTGGCGAGGAGAGGCTCCACCAACGGCAAGGCGTCCGGATGGCCGACTCCCGCCAGTGCACCCAAGAGCAGGCGGAAATCGTTGTCCCCGCGCGCGCGGTCGAGCAATTGGCGGTAACGCGCGATCAGGGTCGGCGTCGGCCGGGCATTTTCCGTGGTGGCGAGCCGGACCAGGCCGCGCAAGGCGAGCACCCGGTGCTGTTCGCTCCGCGGTTGACGGTAGATCGCCAGCAGGCTGTCCCACGCGTTCGGATCGCGCCACTCCGCGAGGGTGCGGATTGCCGTGTCGGCCACACGGGCGTCGGAGTCGCTGGTGGCGGACTGCAACGCGGCCAGGGCCTTGGCGTCGCCGGCCACCGCCAGCAGCCGGAGCCACGAGCAGCGCGCCTCCGGGTCCGTCGTGTTGCGCAACCGTTCTTCGAGTATGTCCGCGCGGCGGCCCGTCGCTTCGATCTTTCCCAACACCTGCGCGACCGCCGTCTCGGCATCGCGGCGGAATTCGGGTGATGGCGCCGTCGCGAGGCGGTCGAGCATGACCGGAAGATCGTTGGCGTTCGCCAGCCGGCCGAGCGCTCGAAACGCCACCTTGACTGTCGCAGGATCCCGGTTGGTGGTCGCGGCCAGCAGCAGAGGCACGGCGAGCCGGCTGTTGCGGTTCGCGAGAATGGTGAGGAACAGGGCCTTGCTTGGGGGGAAGGATTTTTCCAGCTCCGCTGCAATGGCCTGATCTGTGCTGTCGCCGCCGCGAAGCGCCGTCAACGAATCGACCACGGCGGATTGTTCTTCGGGTGTTTTCGCCTGCGCCAGCGACAGGGCCAACACGCCGACATCGGCCGTATCGCCGGCCTGGCCGATCGCCTTGATGGCCGCAAGCCGGATGGCCGGGGCGCCGGCTGCAAGTTGGCCGCGAATCGCCGCGCGCGCGGGCGCATCCCCGACCGACGCGAGCGCCTCGAGCACCAACGCCTGCTCATCAGGCGTGAGCTTCGAAAGCTCCGCGGCAAATCGGGCGGATGCTCCCGCGGATTTCACCGACGTGATGGCGGCAATCGCCACGGGCTTCAGCACGCGATCCGAACCACGCAGGACGGCCACGATCCGGCGCTCACCGCGATCGTGATCCAGGCGCAGGAGGGCATCGAGGGCGCCGCGTCGGATCTGCGCCGGTTGCGACGGGGCGAGCATCTCCTCGTGGAGCGCGGCGGCGGCTTTGGTGTTGCCCGCGGCGGCGAGCTGTCCGGACACCGTGAGCGTTGCCTCAACCAACGCGGCAGCCTGCGCGGGCGTCGCAGCCTGGCGGAGGCGGGCGAGGGTCTCGCGGGCTTCGGTCGTGCCGATCTTGCCGAGCGCGATGATGGCCAGGTTGGCCGTCGCGGTGTCACCGTCACGGGCGAGGCCGGCAATGGCTCTTACGGACTGGGCATCTTGATGGTTGCCCAGCGCGACGATGAGCTGAAGGCGGGCCTGACCGCGGGCGGTGGGCAGCGCGTGGCGCAGGATTTCGACGGCCTTCGGCGTCCGCCGGGTGCTCAAGGCGAGACAGGCGAGGCCAACCGTCTCATCGTTGCCCAGTAAACTGGCGATGGCGGGCAACGAGGCGTCAGTGCCAATGATGGCGAGTTGCTGGCAGGCGAAGCGTCGGGCTTCAAAGGTGGCGGGCTCAACGAGCAGCTTGGCGACCGCCGCTTCGAGCTCAGCGCGTTCGGCTGGCTTGCCGGCGGTATCGCGGACGAGCTGTTCGAGCTGCCGCAAGGGCGCGGGATTTCTGCCGGATTCGTGTTTCGCCACCTCCGCGACGAGCGGAGCGAGGTCGGCGGCCCGGAGCGGAAGTGCCAACAGCAGGCAAACGGTGGCCACGTAAACTGAGAATTTCGATTTCATAATGTCACAGGATCTTGCGCAGGCATTGGAGGGCCGAGCTCCGTCGAGGCCGGGAATTC
>JBIJCX010000148.1:0-19153 GCA_044344465.1 Opitutaceae bacterium | reverse complement strand
TAGCTGTGGCCGGTGACCCACCCGATGTCGGCCGAGCAGAAATACCGGTCGGTCTCCTTGAGATCGAAGACGTAGTGCGAACTGAGCTTGCAGCCCAGCAGGTAACCCGCGCTCGTATGGAGGACGCCCTTGGGTTTGCCCGTCGACCCGGACGTGTAGAGGATGAACAGCGGGTGCTCGGAATCGAACGCCTTCGCCTTGTGGACGTTCGGGGCGCCGACCCAGGCTTCCTTCCACCAGACATCGCGACCCTCGACCATGTTGATCGGATTGCCGCAACGCTTGACCACCATCACGGTCTGGACGCATGGGGCGCCCTCGAGGGCCTTGTCGACGTTGGCCTTGAGCTCGATGACTTTCCCGCGCCGCCAGCCACCGTCGGCGGTGATGACAAGTTTCGCTTTGCAATCGTTTATTCGATCTTTCAGCGATTCCGGGCTGAAGCCGCCAAAAACGACGGTGTGGACCGCTCCGACCCGGGCACACGCGAGCATCGCCATGACCGCCTCCGGGATCATCGGCATGTAGATGGCGACGCGATCACCGTCGCCGACGCCCATGTTCTCAAAGATGTGCGCGAGCCGACAGACGTGGAAATGTAACTGCTTGTAAGTGATGGTCCTGACGTCACCCGGCTCACCTTCAAAAATGAGCGCCGCCTTGTTTTCGCGATGGGTGCCAATGTGGCGATCCAGGCAGTTTTCCGCCACGTTGAGTTTCCCGCCCAAAAACCACTGGGCATGCGGGGCGTCCCATTTCAGCACCTTCTTAAAAGGTCGGCGCCAAACAATATGTTCCTTGGCCTGACGGTCCCAGAACTTTTCTGGGGAGTTGACAGACTCGGCATAGAGCTTTTTGTAGATGGCATCACTCCCAAGATTGGCTTGGGCTTTGAACTCGGCCGAAGGCCTGAATTTCCGGTGCTCCCGGGACACTGAGGTAATCGTCTGGTCTGGCACGTGCGTGTTGGATTTTAGGGTTAAGGACGCAAAATCGCGCTTCTTATCCCGCCTCGAGTTTCAAGCGTCAAGCGGGACCTGCCTGTCGAACTACTGTATGGAAAAGAAAATTGCGTCCGCTCCAGCGGACACCCCCACCGCCGCGACACCTGTCGTGGCGTCCCCCACTCCCGCCTTGCCCGAGGGCAATGCGCCCGCTCCTGCGCCGGTTGAAAACACGATTCAGGTCGAGGGTGTCCTCGACATCGATCTTCAGCGGGGCGGCAACGGCCAGCTGATTGACATCAGTCGCGGCAGCAAACGCCGGCCAACGGATCCGTTTGTGCCCAAGGAACTGATCCGCCGCTTCAAGCTGAAGACCGGCGCGATGGTCGGCGGCACGGCGTTTCCGCCCGATGGCCGTTTCCCGAACCCGAAGATGCGTTTCATCGAAACCGTCGACGGTGTGCCCCTCGAGGAGCGCCGGAGCAGACACGAATTCACGACGCTCACCACCATCTCGCCGAACCAGCACTTGAAGATGGAGATGAAGGACGGCCGCATGACGACGCGCGCGGTCGACCTCTTCTGCCCCATCGGCAAAGGAACCCGCGGTCTGATCGTTGCGCCACCGCGCACCGGCAAGACCACCCTGCTGCGCGACATGGCGCTCGGCGTGATCGAAAACAATCCCGAGTGTCACGTGATGATCCTGCTGGTGGACGAGCGGCCGGAAGAGGTGACCGATTTCAAGCGCAGTGTGCCCGCCGAAATCTGGGCCTCGTCCAACGACGAACAGATCGAGAACCACCTTCGCATCGCCGACATCTGCATCGAACGGGCCAAACGGCTCGTTGAAACGGGGCGCGACGTCGTGCTCTTCCTCGATTCGATCACCCGGCTCGCCCGCGCGCACAACACGGCCCGCAACTCCGGTCGAACCGGATCGGGCGGGCTCGATGTCCGTGCGCTCGAGCGACCGCGCCAGCTCTTCGCCTCGGCGCGCAAGACCGAGGAAGGCGGCTCGCTCACGATCATCGCCTCGGTGCTCGTCGAAACCGGAAGCCGGATGGACGACGTCATTTTCCAGGAGTTCAAGGGCACCGGCAACATGGAGTTGGTCCTCGATCGGAAATGCGCCGAAATGCGGCTCTGGCCGGCAATCAATGTCGCAGCCAGCGGCACGCGAAAGGAGGAATTGTTGATCGATGCCAAGACCCTCGATGGCATCCATTTCTTCCGCCGCGCGCTCGTGCAGCAGAAAATCGAGGAGTCCACCGAGACGATGATCGCCCGGCTCTCGAAGACGAAGACGAACGCCGAATTCCTCAAACTCATCGCCCGATAATATTCGCCAGCTCGAGCGCCCGGTCACCGCCACTTGTCCCGCGGTCCGGGATCGGCCGGACCAGCGCCGGCGCTTATTTTTCGGAGCAAGATTCTGCCACAAACGGTGCGGCCCAAACTTCCCTCTTGCCCCCCAACCAAATCTCCTGAGATTCATCCACTTCCCTTGGCGCCGCCGTCCGCCTCTTTCGTCACCAGCAAACCACCGCATGCACAGTTTCTCCGAGCAATGTCTCGACATGGCCCGTTCGATGTTGGGCCACAACCTCGACTCAATCCAACCTGACGGCACGGTCCTTCCCGCCAACGGCGAGCAGTCCCGCCCCGATGAACCCGGGCATGTTGCGTTCGCGCTCGGCGAGTTCTACCGTGCCACCGGCGAATCGACCCTGAAGGGTCACGATCTCATCGATCTCGCAGCACGCTGCATCACGGCGCAGATGTTCACGGAGCCGGCGGCGGAGAACGGGCTCGCTTATGCGGCGCTTGGCTTGCTCGCGTTTGGCCCATCCAAGGAGCGCAACCCGGTGTGGGAACGCCTCGTGGATGAGACGCAACAGCGCATCGACAAGTCGCTGCTCCATCGCAGCGACTACGACAACCACTGGCAGGCCTTCAACATCGCGAAAGCGGTGGCGCGGTTCAGCCTCGGTCTGTCGAAGAAGGATGAGACCTCGCGGCTCATCGAGCGCATGTGCGACCGCGTCAACCAGACGAGCTCGGCCGGTTTCTTTGATGACGCGGCCACCGGCCTGGGCGGCAACTTCAACCTTTACGGGGTGATGACGTTTGTCTTTGTCCGCTCCGCGCTGCAGTTGCACGCGAACAGCGGGGTCCGCGATCGCAAGCTGCCAACGCTCCGCACCTACGCGGAGAAATACATCAAGATGATGCCCGATCTCGTCCGCGCCGACGGGCTCGGCTGGGCGTTTGGACGCGCCGCCGGCGCCTACGGCCAGATGCACTGCATCAGTGTCATCCTGCAGGGCCTGCGCGACGGCTGGATTACCGACGATCAGAAGGTCAAGTACTACGACATCCTCCGGCGGTTGTTCATGTTTTTCTACGAGACGTACCTCGATCAGGAGCAGGGCTATCTTGATCTGCGTGACGAGGAACGCACCGCCTACGCGCACCATACGACACGGATGGCAAACTTCGACGCCGCCCGCTACCTTTGCCAGTGGTCGCGGCTCGCCAAAACCGTTCAGGTTCCCGCCGGAGCACCCAAGGCCGAGCCGCCGCGGACCTCCGGTCGGTTCGTCATCTTCGACAAATCGAACCGGAAGGAACAAGGGCTCTTCTTGTACCGCGACGCCGAATCCGGGCTGCACCTGCAAGTGCCGTTGGTCAGCTCTGGCGGCACGTTGACCAGCGATTCGCTCGCGTTTCCGCACTGTCCGGGAATTTTCGACTGGCCGAACAACGTGTACGTGCCGCTGATGCTGCCCGAGCTCACCTTTGGCGAGCAGGTCACATTACCCTCCTTCTACGGCAAGAACTGCGTCACGGGGCTTGGCCTGCGCAACAGTTTCTATTTCCGCTACGATCAGCCCGAGCTGATCAACACCAAGGAGGAGATCGTCAAGGGGCTCGGTTCGGTCAAGGTGCAATGGACCTTTGCCGGCAACAAGATCGGCTGCGAGTTTGCCTACACGGTGAAGCAGCAGGTGACGCTCGACAAGTTTCGCTACTGCCTCGCGATCGCCGCCCCGCACTCGAAGTATCACGTCACCGGCGCGCTGGCGCTCGGGGCGCAAGGTCACCGCTGCAGCGTGGCCAAGGATGACTTTCAGGCGACGTGGCTGGAGACCGAAGTGGTCAGCGTCGACCCGACCTACCGCACGAACTACGGCAAGATTCACTACCTGCAATATCTCGTGCGCGATCACCCGCTCATCATGCGGCCCGGCCATGTCTACCGGCTCGCGGTCAATTTCGAGCCCGACGTCACCCACATCGACTGAGGCGCGGCGCGCGTCAGTGGGGTGAACTCCAGCGTTTAAGGTGTAACGGCGGAAGTTATGCGCTGAGCCGCCACGCGCACCTGATCCTTACCCGGCCGACTTCTCAACGATGCTCTCCCGAAGGATTATCCCCTGCCTTGACGTCAACGCCGGCCGTGTGGTCAAAGGCGTGAAGTTTGTCGATCTCCGCGACGCGGGCGACCCCGTCGAATGTGCGAAAGCCTACGATGCGCAGGGTGCGGATGAACTCGTTTTTCTCGACATCACGGCTTCGAGTGACAACCGCGGGATCATGCACGACGTGGTGGCGGCGACAGCCGAACAGTGTTTCATGCCGCTCACCGTCGGCGGCGGGCTGCGCACCGTCAGTGACATCGAGGCGATGCTGCAGTCGGGTGCCGACAAGGTCTCGCTCAACACGGCCGCAATCTTGAGTCCGGAACTGATTCGCGCGGCGTCGGATCGTTTTGGGACCCAGTGCATCGTGCTCGCGATCGATGCGAAGCGGGAGTCCGACGGCAAATCATGGCGGGTCTACACGCATGGCGGCCGGCACCCGACCGCGCTCGACGCCGTCGACTGGGCGAAACGCGCGGTGGCGCTCGGAGCCGGTGAAATCCTGCTCACCAGCATGGATGCGGACGGCACCCAGGCCGGATACGATTGCGCCCTCACCCGCGCCGTCAGCGACGCCGTGGGCGTACCAGTCATCGCGAGCGGCGGGGCCGGCACGCTCCAGCACTTCGCCGATGTGCTCGATGCCGGGCACGCCAGCGCCGTTTTGGCGGCGAGCCTCTTTCATTTTGGCGCCCTCACCATTGCAGAGGTGAAGGATTACCTGTTTGCGCACGGTGTGCCGGTGCGCCGGTAGCAGCGTCGATCCCGACGAACGGGGATTCACCCGCCCGCGATCCCAGCCTTCGATCAGGGGCGCGGCTACGTCGGGGACGCGGCCGGCGGTGCCACCGCCTCTTTCACCTGCGGCACGCCGACCAGGACGCTCAGCTGCTCCTGCACCGCGACGAAGAATTCGGGGGTAAATTCTCCGGCCGGAATCTCGAAAAGCTGTTTCGACTTCGCGTGCTCGAAGACATCGCGCAGGCCGTCCGAACTCCGGCCCCTCGGCCGCAACAGCTTCTTGCGCTCCAGCATCAGGGCCAGGAACTGCACGAGGCGCGTGCTCTCCGGCGTCGGCTCCGTGGTGGGATCGGCCAAGGCCACGAACAGGTTCTCCGCCGTCAGCTTTAGCGTCCGATCGGCATTCAGGTCCCCCCGCCGCGGCTTGAAGACGTGCACCCAGCGGCACGCGACGAAGCCTTCCGGTGCAAATCCATTCGCGTGGGCCTCGAGCAGGTCATAGCGGACGATTTCCAGTGTCGTCGCCCGCACCAGGTAGCTGGCAATGCGCGCACCCTCGACGAATGGCTCGCCGGAAATGAAACACGAGGTGGCGAGCGGTTGCAGATGCATTTCCATGGTCATTCTTGTTTACCTCCGCCCCCGGTGGACGCTAGCACTTTTGGGCGCGGCCAGGGCAAATGTCGCATGCGCCACGGCCGCCGATTCTGTTCATCACGGAAATCAGCCTCCTTACCCCCCTACTCAACGGACCCTCACCTCATACGCAATGAACGGGAGACTCATCGCCATCGGCGACATTCATGGCTGCCATCAGGAGTTCGGCGATCTGCTTGACCGGCTGGCGCTCACCAGGGAAGACCGGCTCATCCTGCTGGGCGACTTGGTGAATCGCGGTCCGGACAGTTGCCGGGTGATCGACCTCGCGCGCGAGCACCGCGCCCTCGCCCTCCTCGGCAACCATGAATTGCGGCTGCTCAAGTATCGCCGCAACGGTGACCGAAAGTCCGTCAAGGAAACCGACCTCGCAACCTTCGAGATGCTTCGACCCGACGACTGGACGTATCTCGAGGCGATGCCGCTTACGTTTGAGGAACCGGAACTCAACACCGTTTTTGTGCACGGCGGCTTTCTGCCGGGTGAGTCCTGGCAACGGCAGCCGGCCGAAGTCGTAACGCGGATCCAGGTCATCGATCACGAGGGCCGGCCGGCCAAGCGCGCGGATCAGCCCGATGCACCGCCGTGGGCGGATCTCTGGAGCGGACCGCCGATGGTGGTCTACGGTCACACGCCTCGGCCGGAAATCTACAAGCTCAAGTGGTCGCTCGGCATCGATACCGGCTGCGTGCTTGGCGGCCACCTCACCGCCTACGAGTTGCCAGAAAGGCGCTTCACCCAGATCAAGGCCCGGCAGCGCTACTGGCCGTGAACAGGAGCGCGCTATGAGGAGGAATTAATCTCCGCGAAAACCTCTCGGCTTCATGCGCCAGCCCGACAGGCTGCCATGAAAATAAATCCTCATGTCTGCCCAGCCCAACTCCATTCCCGCCGACCTGCTGCTCCTTTGTGTCGACATGCAACCCATCTTCGTCCGCGCGATGGTTGACAGCGAACGCCTGCAGCAGCGGTGCGAATTCGCCGTGGCCGCGGCGGCCGGCCTCGGGCTGCCCGTCGCGTTCACCGAACAGGTGCCACAGAAACTTGGCGGCACCGCATCCGCGCTGCTGGCACTGGCGCCGCAGGCGCCGGTCTGGGGCAAGCGTACATTTTCCGCGCTGGCCGACGACGGAATCCGCGATGCGCTGCTCCGCGAGCGCGCCGTGCGTCATCTTCTCCTGTGCGGCCTCGAGATGCCGGTGTGCGTCTATCAAACCGCGGTCTCCGCTTTGGCGGCCGGCCTCCAAGTCAGCATCCTGAGCGACGCGGTCGGTGCGCGGCGGCCAGCTGATGCGCGGACCTGCCTTGAGGCGCTCGCCCGCGCCGGCGCCCATGTGCTGCCGGCGGAGACCGTCTTCTACGCCCTGTTGGGCGACGTCGGCCATCCCTTCTTCCGCGCCTTCACGCAGCTCGTGAAATCCCACGGCTAGCGCGTTTTTTTCCCCATGTCCGACGAAAAATCGCAGCTCACGGTCAGCGAACTCAAGGCCTTCGACCTCGCCGCGAACGGCCGGCCCTTTGCGAGTCTCCTCGTGGTGAAGCGCCTGGCGGCCAAAACGGCGGCGAACGGCAATTCATTTTTCACGCTCGAACTCGGCGATCGCACCGGCTCATTCACGTGCACGGTCTTCGGCGACAGCCCTGTCTTCGAGATCATCAAGGCGGCCGGAGAGGGCGCCGTGGTCCGCATCGAGGGCAAGATTGAATTCTACCAGGGCCGGCTCTCGCCGCGTCTGGTCAAGGCCGTGGCGCTGGCGGAAGCCGAGCTCGGGGCGCCGGGCTTGATCGAGAATCTCGTGGAGGTCGCCCCGGAGAACAGCGGAGAACTCTGGGCCGAATTCAACCGCTTCATCGATGGCATCGGGCAGCCCGAATTGCGCGCCACCGTGCGGGGCGTCTTCGACGAGATTGGCGAAACCTTCCGTTGGGCGCCGGCGGCGGTCGCGATGCATCATGCCTACCGTCATGGCCTGCTTGAGCACACGACCCACATGGCCCGGGTCTGCCAGGCGCTGCTGCCGATCTACCCGCAGGTCGACCCGGATCTCGCCATGGCTGGCGTGCTGCTCCACGACACGGGCAAGGCGATCGAGTACGAAGGCACGCTCGCGACGCGCAAGAGCCGTCGCGGGATTCTGCAGGGCCACGTCGTGCTCGGTTACCAACTCGCCCGCAAGGCCGGCATGAGAGCCAAACTTGATCCGGAGCGGCTCGAGCGGCTGGAGCACATCGTGCTCTCGCATCAGGGAGAACCCGAATGGGGCGCCGCGATCTACGCCGCGACGCCTGAAGCCGTCTTCGTCTCGATGATCGACAATCTCGATGCCAAGATGGGCATGGTCCAACGCGCCCTGCGCCAAGCGAACGCGGGCGCGGAATTCTCCGAGCGGCTGCCCGGGCTCAGTTCACCGCTTCTGACCAGGCCATTGTAAGCGCGCCGCCGCCTGACGACTGCGCCCACTCGCCCTCCTCACGTGAGGAGCTGGATGATGCGCACCAGCGGCAGGAACAGGGCGATGACGATCGTGCCCACCATGACCGCCATGAACACGATCATGATCGGTTCGATGATGGCGGTCAGCCCGGCGACTGCGTTGTCGACCTCCTCGTCGTAGGTATCGGCGATGCGCGACAGCATGTCGGGCAGGGAACCCGTTTCCTCGCCCACCTCGATCATGCTCGTGACCATGCCGGGGAAAATATGCGTCGACTCCAGCGGCTTGGCCACGTTGTCACCCTCCTTGACCCGGTCGTGCACCACGTTGATCGCGTTGGCCACATGAACATTGCCGCTCGTGTCCCGCGTGATGATGAGGGCCTGGAGAATCGGCACTCCCGACGCCAACAGCGTCCCAAAGGTCCGGGTGAACCGCGCAATGGCCGCCTTCAGGAACAAGTCGCCGAGCACCGGCATGTGAATCAGCAGCCAGTCGAGCACCCGCCGGCCAAACTTCGTTTTGCCAAACAACTTGAACGCGAAGTAAAATCCGACGAGCCCGCCCGCCGCGACCAGGTAGTGGTTCTTGAAAAAGTTGCTGACGTCCATCAGCCCCTGCGTGAGCGCCGGCAGCGGCTGGCCTTTCAGAAGGCCGGAGAAAATGTCCTGGAACTTCGGCACGACGAAAACCATCAGCACCGACACGATGGTCGCGGCGACAAAGAGAATGATGACCGGGTAGATCATCGCCGCCTTCACCTTGCCCGTGATCCGCGCCGCCTTTTCCATGAAGACGGCAAGGCGCTCCAGCACGGTGTCGAGCACCCCGCCGGCTTCGCCCGCCTTCACCATGTTGATATAGAGCCGGTCGAAGACGCGATCATTCCCCGCCAGGCCGTCGGAAAAATTACCGCCCGAGCGAATCGTGTCCGCGATGTTCTCCACGACCTCGCGGAAGATCGGCCGCTTTTCCTGCCGGGCGAGCACCTCCAGGCTCCGCAGGATTGGCATGCCCGCCTTGACGAGCGTGGCGAGCTGGCGGGTGAACACGGCGAGACCTTTCCCGTTGATCGGTCGGCCGAAAGAACGCCGGCGTTTGCGCGCGGGGCCTGGTGCCGTCGGAAAGGCAATGGCAGCGCCCCGTCCCGGAGCCTTGGCGGCAAACGTGGCGGGCGCGGGGGCGGCAGGGGCGAGTCGGACGGAGAGTCTTGCCATACGCGAGTAACGTTATTCCGGGAACAATGGAAAATCCACCGGCACCGCGACAGGGAGCGTCGGCAAGCGGAGTCTTCTCCGGAAAGGTCTGGGGCACGCACGGTTCATGTGTATTTGATGACCTCCTCAATCGCCGTGTGGCCGTCGAAGATCGCCCTCAGCCCGTCATCACGCAGCGTGCGCATGCCCTGCTCGATCGCCTTCTGGCGAATCATCAGCGTTGACTCCTTTTGCGTCACGAGATCCCTCACCGCCTCGCTCATCCGCAGCCACTCGTAGATGCCGAGCCGGCCGCGGAAGCCGGACTGGTTGCAACTCGGGCAACCGCGGCCGAAGAAAAACTGGCGGCTGCCGATGCTTTCCCGCCCGACGCCAATCTGGGCGAGCAACTCTGCCGGGGGAACATACGACGTCTTGCAGTGCACACACACCCGCCGGACCAATCGCTGCGCCAACACGGCCTCAAGCGTCGAAGCAATCAGGAATGGCTCCACCCCCATGTCGATGAGACGCGTAATCGCCCCGGCGGCATCATTGGTGTGCAGTGTTGACAGCACCAGATGCCCGGTCAGCGAGGCTTGGATGGAGATCTGGGCCGTCTCGAGGTCGCGAATCTCGCCGACCATGATCACATCCGGATCCTGACGCAGGAAAGACCGCAACGCCGCTGCGAACGTCAGGCCGACCAGCGGATTCACCGGCACCTGCATGACCCCTTCGATTTCATATTCAACGGGATCCTCGGCCGTCAGCAGCTTCAGATCGACGGTGTTGATGATGCGCAGCCCGCTGTAGAGGGTCGTGGTCTTGCCCGAACCCGTCGGCCCGGTGACGATGAAGATGCCGTTCGGCCGGCGAACAATTTCCTGGATACCGTTGAACACGTCCTCCGGCATGCCCAGTTGCGTGATGTCGAGCTGCACCGCCGACTGGTCGAGCACGCGCAACACCACGCTCTCGCCGAACTGGGTCGGAAGGGTCGACACGCGCAAATCCACCGTCCGGCCGCCAATCGTAATCTTGATCCGGCCGTCCTGAGGAATGCGCCGCTCCGCGATGTTGAGGCTGGCGAGCACCTTGACCCGGGAGATGATCGGCAGCGCGAGCTGCTTCGGTGGCGGCGCCATTTCGTAAAGCGCGCCGTCGATCCGGTAACGGATCTTGAACTCATGCTCGAAGGGCTCGAAGTGAATGTCGCTCGCCTTGTCCCGGATCGCCTGGCCGACGACGAGGTTGACGAACTTGATGATCGGCGTCTGCTCGGCCATCGACTCGATGTCGCGCTCGGACAGTTCCCGGCCCGCGGCGCCCGCCAGGTTGTCGGTGCTGATCTCCTGCAACAAGTCGTCGATGCTCTCCTCGTCCTCCCCGTAATGCTGCTTGATCTGCACCTCGACCTTGTCGGGGTCGGCGAAAAACAGCCGCACGTTGCGATTGAGCGCGAAGGTCAGGTCGTCCACCGCCTGCGTGTTGAACGGATCCGTCACGAGAAGATCGATGTTCTGCCCTTCGGCCTGCAGCGGCATCACGCCGTAGTCGCGCGCCAGCTTGCCGGTCAGGGCGGCGATCGCCTCGCCCGGGAACTGCGCTGGCAGCTCGGGCACAAAATCGTACCCAAGGTGATCGGCGATCCGCCGGAGCAGCTCGGATTTTTCGATGAGGCCAAGATCGACCACGACATCGGCGAGCGACTTGCCGGT
Organism: Opitutaceae bacterium; assembly: GCA_044344465.1. Taxonomy (GTDB): domain Bacteria; phylum Verrucomicrobiota; class Verrucomicrobiia; order Opitutales; family Opitutaceae; genus ER46. Next base: position 8,034 of record JBIJCX010000148.1, on the reverse strand, counting down.
CGCCTTGTGCTCCTCGTTCAGCTCGTCGAGCTGATCCGGCGGGACAAGGCGCTGCTCCTTGAGGAAATCGTAGATGGCGGGGCTGTGGCTGGCGAACATGCGGGCTCAACCTTCGCGCAGCTTCAAGCCCATCTGCAGGAACTTCTCGCGCATGACATTCGGTTCCTGCGCCTTGTCGATCGCCTCGTCCGGAGTGACGAGTTCGCGGTTCACGAGGGCCGTCAAATGCGTGTCCATCGTGATCATGCCGAGGTTCGCGCCGGTCTGGATGTCCGACGTTATCCGAAACGTCTTGTTCTCGCGAATCAGCGAACCGATCGAGGTCGTGTTGATCATGATCTCGTAGGCCGCGATGCGTCCGCCCCCGATCTTCTTGCACAGCACCTGCGCAATCACGGCCACAAGCGATGACGCCAGCTGCGTGCGAATCATGTCCTTCATGTTCGCCGGGAAAGCGTCGACCAGCCGGTCAACCGTCTTCGCGGCGCTGTTGGTGTGAAGCGTGCCGAAGACCAAGTGGCCCGTTTCCGCGGCGCTGATCGCCGCCTCGATCGTTTCGAGATCGCGCATTTCACCAACCAGAATCACGTCCGGATCCTGGCGCAGCGCGCGGCGGATCGCCTCCGAGAAGCTCGGTACGTCCACATGCACCTCGCGCTGGGTGACCACGCAACGCTTGTGGTTGTGGTAATACTCGATCGGGTCCTCGATCGTGATGATGTGCCCGTCACGGCTCTCGTTCATGTAGTTCACCATCGAGGCCAGCGTGGTCGACTTGCCGGACCCGGTCGGGCCGGTGACCAGGATTAGGCCACGGGGACGAAAGAGCAGTTCGCGGATCTTGTCCGGAAGGCCGATATCGCGCAGTCCGAACATCTTGTACGGAATCTGACGGAGGACCATGCCGTAGTTGGTCTTGGCCTTCAGAACCGAGACGCGGAACCGCGCCTTTTCGCCAAACGCGAAACCGAAGTCCGCACCGCCGTTGAGCTTCACGCTGCTCACATGGTTGTCGGGGGTGATCGACAGCATGAGTTTTTCCGTGTCGGCCGGGGTGAGCGGCGCGCCATCGATCGGCATCATGCTGCCGCTGAGGCGGAGCGTGGGAGGCTGGCCGACCTGCAGATGAAGGTCGGAAGCACCTTGATCGACCATCAGGTCGAGCAAATCATTCATTTCGTAGCTCATGGGGGGGAGTGGTATTACGATTCAAGGAACCCCGTCGCAGGAAGGAGGTGGAGCACCTTGTCTCGTGGCCCGGGTTGAATTTTTGCGGTTGTTGTATCCTCGAAAAGCATCAGTTCGCGTCGCCGACGGTGATTGAAACGACTTCCTCGATGGTCGTCAAACCAGCCGTGACCTTGCGCGCGCCGTCCTCGCGCATGGTCCGCATGCCCAACGACCGGGCCTTCTCGCGCAGCTTGGCCGTGCCCACGTGGTCGTAGATCATCCGCCGAATCTCATCGTTGACCACGAAGATTTCAAAGATGCCCATCCGGCCGCGATACCCGGTGGCATTGCAGTCGGCACAGCCCTCACCTTTGGCAAACGTGGCATGCACGGATTGCGCCGGATTGATGTTGAGGGCGCGCAGTTCCTTCACGTCCGGCGTGTAGGGTCGCAGGCATTTCGAGCAGATCTTGCGCACCAGCCGCTGGGCCATGACCGCCCGCAACGAGGTGGAAACGAGGAACGGCTTCACCCCGATATCGATCAGCCGCGTGACGGCTCCCGGCGCATCGTTGGTGTGCAACGTGGAGAAAACCATGTGGCCGGTCAGCGACGCATTGATGGCAATCTCGGCGGTCTCGAGGTCGCGAATTTCGCCGATCATCACGATATTCGGCGCCTGCCGGAGCATCGCCCGGAGCGCCCGGGCAAACGTCAGGCCCACGTCGTGCCGCACCGGCACCTGGTTGATGCCGTTGAGCTGATACTCGACGGGATCCTCGACCGTGATGATCTTCCGGTCCGGTTTGTTGATGAAGTGCAGGCAGCCGTAAAGCGTCGTGGTCTTGCCCGAGCCCGTCGGGCCCGTGACCAGCAGGATGCCATCGGGCAATGTGATCAGTTTCTCAAACGTCGCGGCATCATCGCTGAGGAAACCAAGCTCCGGCAGGCCGAGGGTCAGGCCTTCCTTGTCGAGGATGCGCATCACGATGCTCTCGCCGTGCGCGGTCGGGAGCGACGAGACGCGTAGGTCCAGCTGCTTGCCCCCCACCCCGATCTGGATGCGCCCGTCCTGCGGGATCCGGCGCTCGGCGATGCTGATGTTCGCCATGATCTTCAGCCGCGAAATAATCGACAGCTGCAGGCGCTTCGGCGGATTTTCGACCTCGATCAGGACGCCATCAATCCGATACCGCACACGAAACCGCTTCTCAAGCGGTTCCATGTGGATGTCCGACGCCCGCCGGTGAATCGCCTCGAGGATGACCTGGTGGACGAGTTTGATGATCGGCGCATCGGCATCGGTGTTGATCGGATCCACCGCGGTACTGGCCTCGGTCTTGACGGCGTTATCCCCGCCGCCCGCATCGGTCACCGAGAGATCGTTCAGGAGATCGTCGATCGAGTTCGCATCCTTGCCGTAGAACCGATCGATTCCCGCGGAAATCTCCTCGGCGGTGGCAACCATCGGCTCGATCGGAATTTTCAGCAGATAGCCCAGGGCGTCGATGCCATCGGTGTCGAGGGGATCCGCAATCGCCACCCGCAACTTGCCGCCCTCGCGGGCGAGGGGCAGGATCCGGTGGCGGGCGGCAACGGCCCGGGGCACGAGTTCGAGGGTGTCCCCGGTGATGCGCACGTTGGCGAGATCCGGCGCCATCGGCATCGAAAATTCCGCGGCCAGTAGCTCGGCCACGCGGCGGGAGTTGAGGGCGCCCTGCCCGACGAGGATGTCGAGCAGACGCGGCGCCGGCGTCGCCGGATCCGTGTGATCGGCCACGGTCGCCCGTGCCGCCGCCACCTGCGCCAGCGGCAGCAAGCCGCGATCGATCGCCAGCTGGATGACGAACTCGTCCGCTGCAAAAACCGCCGGAGCATGGGGCGTAACCGGAATCATGGGGCGAAAAACAACCGCCGGGGCCGCTTACTTCGGCGCAAGGCTGAGCAGAAACTCCGCATTGGATTTCGTCTTCTTCAGGCGCGTGATCAGCATCTCCATCGACTCGATCGGGCCGAGCCCCTGCATGGCCCGGCGCAGGCCGTAGATGCGCTGCAGTTCGTCGGGGTGATAGATCAACTCCTCTTTGCGCGTGCCCGAGCGATCGATGTTGATCGCCGGGAAGATGCGCCGCTCGACGAGACCGCGGTCGAGATGCAGCTCGCTGTTGCCGGTGCCCTTGAACTCTTCGAAGATGATTTCGTCCATCCGGCTGCCCGTGTCGACCAGCGCACTCGCGATGATCGTGAGGCTGCCGCCGCCCTCGATGTTGCGGGCCGACCCAAAGAAACGCTTCGGCTTCTGGAGGGCATTGGACTCCAATCCACCGGACATGATCTTGCCGGAGTTGGAGCTGAGCGCGTTGTAGGCGCGCGCGAGACGGGTGATCGAGTCGAGCAGGATGACGACGTGCTCGCCCTGTTCGATGCGCCGGCGGGCGTTTTCGATCACCATCTCAGCGCAGTGCACATGGCTCTCTGGTGTCTCGTCGAAGGTGGACGAAACGACCTCGCCCTTGGTGTGACGCCGGAAATCAGTGACCTCCTCCGGCCGTTCATCAATCAGCAGGAGGATGAGTTTAACCTCCGGAGCGTTCGCGGAAATCGAGTTGGCAATATTCTGCAGCAGGATCGTTTTTCCGGTGCGCGGCGGCGCGACAATCAACCCGCGCTGGCCGAAGCCAATGGGCGTGAGGATGTCGACCGCGCGCATCGAGACATCCTTCGGGTGCACATCCGATGACTCGAGCAGGATGCGTTTCAAGGGATAATACGGCACGAGTTCCTCGAACGGCGTGACTTTGGATATCGCATCCGGGGCGCCGCCCATCACCGAATCGACGCGCACGACTGACGGACACCGTTCGCCTTCCAAAGGCGCTTGCACGGTGACTTCGACAAGATGCCCCCGTTTGAGGCCGTAATGTTTGATCAGGCTGTCCGGAAGATAGGGATCCTCGGGGTAAAGACGGTAGTTGACGTGTTCGTGCACGACAAACGAACCGCGGTCCGTCATGTCGATGTAACCCCGGTCTCGAATCGTCCACTTGTATTTGACCGCAAACTTGAAGATATCGACGAGGAGCTGCCGGCGATTGGGCACGCCCTCAAAGGTCGCGCCGGTCTTACGCGCAAATGCGGTCAGGTCCGCCAAATTCATGGCGTAAATCTCGTGCAGACGGAGCACATCGCTCGCCGCAGTGGAGAATTCGTTGGCCAGCGTTTCCAGCGCGGCAAGGTCGGCAAACCGCGATGGATTCGGCAGATCGCCAAAGACCGGCGCATTGCTGGGCGGGGGCGGCTGTTGTGGGGGCAACTCTCGCCCTCCGCCACCTCCACCACCACCTCCTCCTCCGCCACCCTGCTGCCAGTTGCCACCGCCGCCATGCCGTCCACGCTTGCGCTTGCCGTGTTTCCAGAATCCGCGGTCACTGCGATCCTGTCCCGGCTGGCCCTGCCAGTCGGAACGCCCACCCTGCTGCTGCGGTGGGGTGGTTGGCGGCGGCGGTCCTCCGGCCGGGGCGGTTGATACCGGCGCCACCGGACCAGTGGCGTCTCGATTGGATTCACCTTCAGATCCACCGGAGGAGATGACACTCCCCGCTGGCACTTCGCGCTCGGTTCCCTCGGCGCGCGGCGCGGGTTCCGGTGCACGGTGTGCGTCCGGGGTACGACTGGTTTCGCGCGCTTCCGGCTGCTCGATCCGTGGCGCCGGGGCCGGCTCGGGCTGAACTTCAACCGGCCGTTCAACGAAAATGTCCATCTGCGACGGCTTGTCCTTCTGCGACTTCTCCGACTTGTCCGCTTTCGGTTTGTCGGCTTTCTCGGCCTTCGGCTTGCGGGGACGCGGGCGGCGCGTTTTTTTCGCGTCACCGGCAGCGGATTCGGCGCGGGTGGCAGACGGGGTGTCGTCGTGGGATTTGGGAGGATGGGCCATTATGATTTCAGAGAGGAATCGCGGCGCGCACGCGAGCGTCAGACGCGCGGCGCTTGCCAAGGTTTCACAAGCGCCGAGCCAACGCACCGATCAGGCCGTCGACTTCGGCCCCGAGAAATGCGGCGGAGCCGTCATTCCAGAGGACAAAATCAGCGAGCTCAATCTTTTGCGCCAGCGGCAGTTGTTTGGACATTCGCTGCCCGGCGAGCACCCGCGACAGTCCGCGTTGCTCCAGTCGGGCGAGTTGACGCCCGGGAGCACACGCGACGCACACGGTGAAATCAAACCAATTCTCCAGCGCCTTTTCAAACAGCAGGGGCGCTTCCACGACCCAACGCGCGTTGGGCGCGCTGGCGAGCGCCTCTCGCCAGAGCGTAAACACCCGCGGGTGAACAAGCTCTTCCAGCCAGCGGCGCTCGACATCATCCGCAAAAATCCGGGCCCCCAGCGCGGCCCGGTCGACTGTCCCATCCTTGGACAACACCCCCTCGCCGTGCCGCGCACGCAGGGCAGTCTTTACGTCGGCGGCCGTGAGCACCTTTTCCCGAACCAGAACGTCCGAATCGAGGCGAAGAAACCCGCGCTGTTCGAACAAGCCCGCCACCGTTGATTTGCCACAGCCCATGCCGCCAGTGATTCCGAGAGTCATGTAGTAGTTTTCCGCCAGATTTTTGCTTGCGGCAATAGTGTAAGAATTCTTACTGGTCTTACCGGCCAACCGTCTGGCATTCAAGGGCACAGCGCCAGAGAATATCCCACTTCACGCTAGACCATGTTCCCTCCTGTCGACACTAAAGATGCGTCTGCCGTCGCGGCGTTCGTGCGGAAAAAGTTCTCGTCCATCTACCCGCACGCCAGTCTCGTGTGGCTGGAGTCCATTATTCGGGACGTGGTCGCGCTTTATTCCGGGAAACATCCTGAGTACGCGGCGATCGACATCGGTTATCACGATTTGGAGCACACGCTGCAGGCAACGGTGTGCCTCACCCTGATTCTCGAGGGTCGCCATATCGCCCGCGTCGAGCCAAACCTGACCCCCCGGCAGTTCGAACTCGCCCTGTCCGCCGTGCTCCTCCACGACGCCGGCTACCTCAAGCTGCGCTCCGACACATCCGGCACTTGCGCGAAATACACCTTTTGCCACGTTCTGCGCAGTTGTGCCTTTGCTGCCACCTATCTGCCGGCGCTCGGGGCCAACGACTACGAGGTTGAAGCGGTGCTGGGCGCCATCAACTGCACCGGCCCGACCAAGCAGGTCAGCCGGCTCTACTTCCGCGAGCCGGTCGAACGCATTATCGGATGCGCGCTTGCCACGGCCGATTACCTTGGCCAGATGGCGGCGGACGACTATCCCGACGAATTGGAAATTCTTTTTCACGAATTCGAGGAGTCCGACGATTTCATTCACCTGCCTCCCGCGCGCCGCGCCTTCAAGTCGTCCGCCGATCTGGTGGAGCGCACCCCCCTGTTTTGGGTGAAGTTTGTGCAACCGAAGCTCGAGAGCGATTTTCAGGCGCTTTATCGCTTCCTCGCCCGTCCCTACCCGCACGGCCCCAATCCCTATCTCGAGGCCGTGGAAAAAAATATCGCCAAGATCAAGCGCCGCGCCGCCGCGGCCCGGCGAAAACTGGCGAAAAGTCAGCCTGCCCCGGGATCGCGTTAGTGTTTCTTGCGGCGGAAATCAAGGCCGCAGACCCTTGGGTATTGGGTGACCGGGAGCACTGCTCCGACGGCTGGATGCCTGCAGGCTGGGCCAATGCTTGCAACGATCACTTCCGCCGCCCTCCAAGGCATTGCCGCCGCCGTGGTTCACGTCGAAGTCAACACTGGTGAAGCCGGCGAGCCAAAACTGATTCTCGTCGGCCTGCCCGACGCCGCGGTCAAGGAGTCCGACGATCGCGTGTTCTCCGCGCTCAGCAACAGCGGCTTCAAGCCCCCCCGCACCAGGACCACGATCAATCTCGCGCCGGGAAACCTGCGCAAGGAAGGCCCATTCTACGATCTCCCCATCGCGCTCGGCATCCTCGCCGCCACCAGGCAACTGCAGACCGAGGAGCTTGGTGACTGGATGATCGCGGGCGAACTCAGCCTTTCCGGAGCCACGCGGCCGGTCCGCGGCGCACTCGCGATCGCACGGCTCGCGCGTTACGTCGGCAAACGCGGCCTCCTGCTCCCGGCGATCTCGGCGGAAGAAGCTGCGCTGGTCGAAGGAGTGGAGGTTTACCGGGTCGACTCCCTCGACGCGGCCGTTCGATTCCTCAGCGGCGAGCGAAAACTGCTGCCGCTTGATCCCGCGAAGGTTCGGCGCCGCCGGCCAGCCGGAACGTCGGAAGGGATGGCAGACTTTTCCGAAATCAAAGGCCAACCCGGGCTGCGGCGCGCGGTCGAGGTGGCCGTCGCCGGGAATCACAATTTACTCATGATCGGCCCGCCCGGATCGGGAAAGTCGATGGTGGCGAAAAGAATTCCATCGATCATGCCCGAACCGACACCGGACGAGTATCTGGAAATCCTGAGCATTCACTCGGCCGCCGGCCGCACGATTAGCGGCGAGATGACGTGGGATGCCCGTCCGTTTCGCTCACCGCACCACACCGTCTCCGATGTGGCGCTGCTGGGAGGCGGCACCATTCCCGGTCCCGGCGAGATCTCGCTCGCTCATCATGGTGTGCTCTTTCTCGACGAGTTGCCCGAATTCAAGCGGTCCGCCCTTGAAGTCTTGCGTCAGCCGCTCGAGGATGGGGATGTGACCATCTCGCGCAGCGCCGGCAAAGTCACCCTGCCGTGCGCCTTCATGCTCGTGGCGGCAATGAACCCCTGCCCATGCGGTTATCTGGGCGACCCGAAACGCGAGTGCCGCTGCGGCCCGGCCCAAATCCAACGCTACCGCGCCCGGATCAGCGGGCCGTTGCTCGACCGGATCGACTTGC